>NZ_LGCW01000002.1:0-10076 GCF_001279365.1 Streptomyces sp. NRRL F-5755
CGTCCTCGTCGTCCCCGCGTGAGGAGAGCTGACCGATGGCCCACAGCGTTACGGACCCGCGGGACGCGGGCAGAGCGACCACCGTCCCGGGAACACCCGCCCCGCACCTGCTCGACCCGCTCACCGCCGAAGAGATCATCGCCGCCCGCGCGGTCCTGAGTGACGAGGGCCTGGTGGGCGACACCACCCGCTTCCCCCTCGTCCTGCTGGACGAGCCGGACCGGCACACCGTGGCCGCGCACCGCCCCGGCGACCCGGTCGTCCGCCGGGTGCGCGTCACCCTGCTGGACACCGCGACGGGCGCAAGCACCGAGGCGGTCGTCGACGTAACGGCCCGTACGCTGCTCGCCCACCGCGACCTCGACCCGGCGGCGGACGGCCAGCCGCCCGTCCTCTTCGAGGAGTACGAGCGCTGCGACGAGATCGTCAAGGCCGACCCGGGCTGGCGCAAGGCCATGGCCGAGCGCGGCATCACCGACACCGCGCTCGCGGTCTGCGCCCCGCTCGCCGCCGGAAACTTCGGCCGCGCCGAGGAGACCGGGCGCCGCATGCTGCGCTCGCTGACGTTCCTGCGCTGCGACGCCACCGACAACCCGTTCGCGCACCCCGTGGCCGGCCTGGTCGCCGACGTGGACCTGACCGAGCGGCGGGTCGTACGGCTCGTGGACACCGGCGCGGTGCCGGTCCCCGCCGAATGCGGGCGCTACGAGGCCGAGTTCAACGGCCCGGCACGCACCGACCTGAAGCCGCTGGAGATCCGCCAGCCCGACGGCCCCTCCTTCGCCCTCGACGGACACCGCCTCACCTGGCAGAACTGGTCGCTGCGGCTGGACTTCAACGCCCGCGAGGGCCTGGTCCTGCACGAGCTGTCCGTCCGCGACGGCGACCGCGTACGGCCCGTGCTGCACCGCGCCTCGCTCGCCGAGATGGCCGTCCCGTACGCCGACCCCGGCGCGGACCGCAACTGGATCTGCTACCTGGACGTCGGCGAGTACACCCTCGGCCGCAACGCCAACGCGCTCCGGCTGGGCTGCGACTGCCTCGGCGAGATCCTGTACGTCGACGCCGTCGTGCCCGACGACCACGGCGCGCCGCAGACACTGCCCAACGCCATCTGCATCCACGAGGAGGACCACGGCCTCCTGTGGAAGCACACCAACATGTTCGACGACTTCGCCGCCGAGAGCCGCCGCTCCCGCCGCCTGGTCGTCTCGTACATCGCCACCCTCGGCAACTACGACTACGGCTTCTACTGGTACCTCTACCAGGACGGCGGCATCGAGTTCGAGGTCAAGTCGACCGGTCTGGTGCAGACCTCGGCGTCCGCGCCGGGCACCGTCTCCCCGTACGCCACCGAGGTCGCCCCCGGCCTCCAGGCGCCGTACCACCAGCACCTGTTCTGCGCCCGGCTGGACCCCGCGGTGGACGGCCACGCCAACACGGTGGAGGAGGTCGACGTCGTTCCGCTCCCCATGGGCCCGGACAACCCCAACGGCAACGCCTTCACCATCCGCGCCACGCCCGTCACCGACTCCGGCGAGGCGGGGAGGCTGGCCGACCCGGCCGCCGGGCGCCGCTGGCGGATCACCAACCCGTCCGTTCGCAACCGCACCGGGCAGCCCGTCGCGTACACCCTGACCCCGCAGCCGTCCGGCCCCACCCTGCTCGCCCGGCCGGGCTCCCCGGTCGCCGCCCGCGTCGCCTACGCCACCAAGCACCTGTGGATCACCCGCAGTGCCGCCGACCGCCGCTTCCCGGACGGCGACTACCCCAATCAGCACCCCGGCGGCACGGGCGTCACCGCGTGGTCGCGCCCCGGCGAGTCCCTGGAGAACACCGCCCTCACGCTCTGGCACTGCTTCGGCCCGACCCACCTGCCGCGCCTGGAGGACTGGCCGGTCATGCCGGTCGACCGCTGCGGCTTCACCCTCCGGCCGACCGGCTTCTTCGACCGGAACCCGACGCTGGACCTGCCGCGCGAGAGCGGCGGGGGAGGGCACTGCCACGCCTCGGGGGCGTGAGGGATCTGAAAGATGACGAAAGCCTGACGTCCCGCCCGGAAGGCTGGCCGGACCCCCGGCGCGGTGCTCGAATCGAGGCGTGACCCCGCACGACAACGCGCCACGACCCGACGAAGCGCCCGCCACCGGGCAAGGCAGGGAAGGCACCGGCCCGGCGGCCGACGGACACGGCACCCCCGTCGGCCGCCGCCTGGTGCTCGGCATGCTCATTACCGGTGTCGCGGGCATCGCCACGGCCCCGTACCTGCAACGCGCTTACGACAACACGGTCGGTGCCGCCGCCCGGAACGACCCCACCGGCCTGACCGGACTGCTCCCGGCGGGCGGCGGCTTCCGCTACTACTCGGTGACCGCCTCCGTGCCGCCCAAGGACGCCCGTACCTATCGCCTCACGGTGGACGGCCTGGTCGAACGCCCCATCACGTACCGCCTGTCCGACCTGCGCGCGCTGCCGCAGACGCGACTGGTGCGCGACGTGCAGTGCGTGACCGGCTGGCGGGTCCCGGACACGCCCTTCACCGGCGTACGCCTGCGCCGCCTCCTGGACGCGGCAGGGGTACGGCCCGGGGCGAAAGCCGTCCGCTTCACCTGCTTCGACGGCGCGTACAGCGAGAGCCTCACGCTCGAACAGGCCCGCCGCGACGACGTGCTGATCGCCCTCACCATGCAGGACAAGCCGCTGCCGCACGCGCACGGCGGGCCGGTGCGGCTGTATGCCGCGCCGATGTACTTCTACAAGTCGGCGAAGTGGCTCTCCGGCATCACCGTCACCGAGCGGGTCGAACCGGGCTACTGGGAGGAGCGTGGTTACGACGTGGACGCGTGGGTCGGCCGCTCGAACGGACGCGACGATGCGCCGACCGTCTGAGCGCGCGGTGGGCTGGAGGCAGGCGCAGGCGCCGGTACAGGCGGCAAGCGCGCGCGTACGCCGCTTCACACCCGCCCAGCGCTGGGTGCACCGCGCCACCGCCACCCTCATGGCCGTCTGCGTGCTGACCGCGGGCTGCCTCTACCTCCCGTTCCTCGCCCAACTCGTGGGCCGCCGGGCACTGATGGTCACCGTCCACGAGTGGTCCGGCCTGCTGCTGCCCGTACCGCTGCTGCTCGGCCTGGCCTCGCGCGCGCTGCGCGCCGACCTGACCCGCCTCAACCGGTACGGGCCGCACGACCGCCGCTGGCTGCGTTCCGCGCTGCGTCGCGGGTCCGACCGGCCGGCGGGCAAGTTCAACGCGGGCCAGAAGCTCTACGCCGCCTGGCTGGCGGGGGCGGTCCTGGTCATGGCCGGGACGGGCCTGCTGATGTGGTTCACCCACCTCGCCCCGCTCCTCTGGCGCACCGGCGCGACCTTCGTCCACGACTGGCTGGCACTGGCGCTCATCGTCGTCATCGCGGGCCACGTATGGCGGGCGTACGGCGATCCGGAAGCACGCCGGGGCATGCGGACCGGGACCGTCGACGCGGCATGGGCACGGCGTGAGCATCCGCTGTGGGAGCCGGAGAGGGACGGGGAGTCGAAACGGCGCGCGGGGTAGGGCGCGAACGGGAGCTGCGTCAGCGGACGACGTCGAAGACGTTCTTCTGCAGACCGTTGGCGTAGGCAGCGTGCTCGACGAGCGCCAGCTTCTGGGTGTCCTTGTCCGTGGTGCTGAAGAGCCGCTTGCCCGCCCCGAGCAGGAGCGGGAAGACGAGCAGGTGGTAGCGGTCGATCAGGCCGGCGTCCGACAGAGCCTGGTTCAGGGAGATACTGCCGTGGACGATGATCGGCCCGCCTTCGGTCTCCTTCAGCGCGGCGACATCGTCGAGCGAGCGCAGGATCGTCGTCTCGCCCCAGTTCGACACCAGGTCGTCCTCGGTGAGTGTGGTCGAGACGACGTACTTCGGCATCACCTTGTAGCCGGCGAAGTCCTCCATGTCCGGCCACACCGGGCTGAACGCCTCGTAGCTGGCCCGGCCCAGGAGCATCGCGGTGGCTTCCTCCTGCTCCCGGCCCTTGATGCCGAACGCCTCGGGGAGGAACTCGACGTCCTTGAAGGTCCACCCGGAGTTCCGGTAACCGGGCTCGCCGCCCGGAGCCTCCGCGACGCCGTCGAGCGAGATGAAAGCGGTGCTGATCAGAGTACGCATCGGGCTCTCCTGCAGGTCTCGTGGCCGGGCCTCGGCACGCTCGGCCGGTGCACGCTGCGCCGGCCTCGTGGCTGTAGTAGACCAGCCACCACTGACACTGCGGAGTGCGGAGCAAGTCAGGCCGTCGTCCGTCCGGGCGGCGGTCCGTACGAAACCGCCTACTTCTCCTCCGGCCCGTCCAGAGCGGTCGGCTCCCACGCACGGCGCAACTGCGCGCGCAGCAGCGGCAGCGGGCTGTCGTCGCGGCCACCGAGCCGGTCGGAGAGGAGCGTCAGTGTGTCGCAGCGGGCCAGTTGCAGCGCGCGGGCGCAGGCGCCGCGGTCGAACCCGGCGGCCGTCGCGATGCGTACGGCCGCCACGGCACCGACCGAGATCACGAGCCCGGCGACATCCTCGGCGGCGTCGCCGGTCACCGCGTCCGTCCAGTCCAGTACGCCGCTGATCCGGCCGTCCTCGGCCACGAGCAGGTGCTCGCCCTTGAGGTCGTTGTGCACCAGGGTGGCGGGCGCCGTCGCGGCCTCCGCCCCTGGTACGCGCAGCCTCGGCAGCCACCCGGCATCGAACTCGCCGCGCGCCGCGACGGTTTCCGCCGCCGCCGAAGCCCGGCGGAGCAGTCCGGGCATATTGCGCGGTGCCTCCGGCGGTACGCCCAGCGCCTCGGCTTCCGCCACGGGCACCTGCGCGAGCTCGACGAGCATCCGTACGAGATCGTCCTCGCCCGCCGCCGGAACCGGGCGCAGCTCGACGGAGACCCCGCCCAGCCGGGTGTCCAGGGTGAACGCGCGCCCCCGCCTCCAGTCCCCGCTCGCCACGCTCACCGGTACGGGGATGCCGGTCCGCTCGCCGACCAGCTCGCGCAGCGCGACTTCCCGGCGCAGGCGCTCCGAACCGCCGGAGTCGAGCGCGCACCGCGCCACATGGTCCGGCCCCACCCACCAGGACGCGTGATCGCCGCCTTCACCGATGGGCCGCACGTCCGCCGCGTGCACCCCGGGCACGACATCCTGGACCAGCCGGGCCACTTCTGCCGCGTCCGGCAGGCGTTCCTCCGTCATGATCACCATCATGCCGCAGGGCGCCCTCGCGGTGGGGTGACGGCAGGCCGATCCGGCCGTACGGGTACGCGCCCGCGCCGTTCACCCGCCGGGAAGCTCGACCTCGAACCGGCAGCCGCGCTCCGTGTTGCGCACCGAGGCGCGCCCCGCGTGTGCCTCGACGATGCCGCGGACGATCGCCAGACCCAGCCCCGCACCGCTCCCGCCGTCCGCGCGCGGCGTACGGGCGGGGGCGCCGCGCCAGCCGGTGTCGAAGACGCGCGGCAGATCCGCCTCCGGGATGCCGCCGCAGCCGTCCTCCACCGCGAGCACCACCCGGCCGCCGGCACGCCGCGCCTCCACCGCGACGGTGCCGCCGTCCGGCGTCGCCCGGATCGCGTTGACCAGCAGGTTCCCCAGCACGCGGGTGATCTGCTGCGCGTCCACCCGCACCGGTACGGCCGCCACCCCGCCGTCCACCAGGCGCACCCCGCCCGCGGCGGCCAGCGGCCGGGCGCCTGCGAGCGCATCGTCCACCAGGTCGTACACCGACACCCGGGACGGCGTCAGCGTCAGCGCGCCCGCCTGGATGCGGGACAGTTCGAAGAGGTCGTCGACCATGCCGGCCAGCCGGTCCACCTCCACCCGGATACGGGCGTGATAGCGGGCGGCGTCCGCGCCCCGCACCACGCCGTCCTCCAGGGCCTCGGCCATCGCCCGCAGGCCCGCCAGCGGTGTGCGCAGATCGTGGGAGATGCCCGCGATCAGGTCGCGCCGCGCGGCGTCCAGCGCGCGTTCACGCTCCCTGGCCCGCGCCAGCCGGGCGCTGGTCTCCTCCAACGCCTCGGCCAGTGTGGCCAGTTCGGCGGTCGGCGGCTCGGCGGGCGCGGCGAACCCGCCCTCGCTGCCGACCGTACGCGCCGCCTTTGCCAACTGCCGGCTGCCCGCCGCGATCCGGCGGCCGAACAACAGCGCGGCGGCCAGCGACACCAGCCCGGAGACGGCGACCACGGCCATCACCACGCCCAGGTCGTGCGCCGACAGGAACATCGCCTGGGCCACCGCGACCGTCCCGGCCGCCATCGTGACGACCGCCAGCGCCCCCGCGGCGAACAGCGACAGCGCGACGGAGCGGCGGCGCAGCATCCGCACGGCAGCGGCGGCCGGCAGTCCGGCCGCGACGGCGCCGAGGGCGGCCAGGGCGAGGATGACGAGGAAGTCGTTCATGGGCGGGGGGTTCCGGGGGTTTCGGTGGGAGTGGGAGTGGGCGGGGCCGGGTCCGGACGGTCGGCGTCACCCGTACCGTCCGCCGGGTCGAAGCGGTACCCGGCGCCCCACACCGTGACGATCAGCCGCGGCGCCGCCGGATCGTCCTCGATCTTCTCCCGCAGCCGCCGTACGTGCACGGTCACGGTGGACAGATCCCCGAACTCCCAGCCCCATACCTGGTGCAGCAGTTCCTCCCGGGCGAACACCCGCCCCGGGTTGCGCATCAGGAACAGCAGCAGGTCGAACTCGCGGGAGGTCAGGGCCAGCGGGCGTCCGGCCCGTACGGCGTGGCGTGCGGCGGGCTCGGCGGTCAGGTCGCCGGCCCGTACGGGAGGGACCGGGGTGGCGGCCGGCGGGGCGGCCTCCGCGCGGCGCAGCACGGACCCGATGCGCAGCACCAGTTCGCGGGGGCTGAACGGCTTGGTGACGTAGTCGTCCGCGCCCAGCTCCAGTCCCAGGATGCGGTCCGGCGCCTCGCCGCGGGCGGTGAGCATCACGACGGGGACCGGGGGCGGGGCGGGCGCCGTGGTGGGCGCACCGCGCAGCCTGCGGCACACCTCCAGGCCGTCGAGGCCCGGCAGCATCAGGTCCAGCACCACCAGGTGCGGCCGGAAGGAGGCGGCCCGGTCGAGGGCCGCCCAGCCGTCGGCGACGTGCTCGGTGACGTAGCCGGCGCGCGTCAGATAGCCGGTGACGACCTCGGCGACGGTCGGGTCGTCCTCGACGACGAGGATGCGCCGGAGCGGTGCGGCGGGCGGCGGGGCGGCGGGCGGGGTGGTTCGGCTCACGGGATCAGCGTGCCATCGCGGCCGCCGCCGGGAGGTCGGCGGCGCCGAAGGAGACGGAGAAGCGGTGGCACCAGATCACCACGCTGCGGAAGGCGGCCGGGTCGGTGCCGGCCGGCACCGCGTAGTTCTGGTTGCCGAGATTGCCCTTGAGCTTGCCCAGCTCGACGGCGCCCGCGCCGAGCCCGCGCTCGGCGTCGGCGGCACTGCGGTGCGACAGATAGACCCGTACATCCGGCCCCTCGGACGTCTTGAGGTCCTCCAGCCGCACCACCCGGCCGCCGTCCGCGAGGCGCAGCGCGCGGGCGGTGCCGCTGGTGGCGTGCTCGTGGGAGACGAAGGAGCCACCGGCCGCCGGCTTCTTCATGCCGTCCGTGTCGTGCATCTTTCCCATGGCGGAGGAGGTGGCGGACGGTGCGGCCTCGTCCACGGTCGTGTTCGTCAGGGCCTTCCACGGCTGGAAGAGGTAGAGCGCGACGGCCGCGACGGCCACGACGACGAGGAGGGCGGGGACGACGACGGCGCGGCGCAGCAGCGGCGAGCGGCGGGGTGCGGTGGGTTCCATGCGGTCCATGCATCAAGCCAAGCGCGCGGAGCGGGCGGCCGGGGGCCGTGGGCACGGCCCGTAAGACTCTGGTAATCCGGGGCTCCGGACGCCGGGACGCGCGACCACCTCAGAGGCGAGCTTTCATCGAGCCGGACGGCACCGGCCGCGTACGGACGAGCGCCCCTGGCATCGCCGCGCCCGCTCCCACCAGGGCCGGGGTAGGTTGCGTGCCTCCTGGAGACGAATCGAACGTGCTCGTTCCCCCGGCGGGGGTTTACCCAGGGGTGGCGGGGACGAAGCCCACTCCGGCCGGGGGCGGCTGCGCGCCTCCTGGAGACGAATCGAACGTGATCGTCCCCCCAGCGGGAGCTTACCCAAAGGGGGCGGGGAACAAGCCCCCGCCCGGAAGCGGACCGAACCGAGCCCGAACCGAGCCCGAACCGTGGGCGTTCAGCCCTCCAGGGCCTCCCGCACCCGCCGCGACACCGTGAACGCGTACAGGTCCAGTACGCCGGGCGGCTCTGCGAGGCCGGGGCCGCCGGCGCGTATCCAGGCGGCCACGTCGTCCAGTGCCGCGTCGTCGTTGACCAGCCCGAGCCACACCGGGCGCCCGCCCGCGGCCCGGCCCGCGCGGGACGGCTGGACGACCACGACGTTGGCCTGGTCGCAGACGTCCAGGCACTCCGAGGCGCGGACCTCCGCCGCACCCGCCAGCGCGGCCCGCAGCCGCGGGATCTGCGCCGCGTGGTCGACGCCCGGGATCTTGCGCGGGTCGCCGCAGCAGCAGCCGCGGCAGACGGTGACGCGGCAGGGGGCTTCGGCGGGCTGACGGCCGGCACGCTTGTTGATCATTCGGTCCATGCTACGCGGGGTAGGTATCGCCCCCATGACGCTCACCACACGATCCGGCCCGGCGATACCGGGCCCCCGGGGCGTACCGTTCCTGGGCTCGATGTTCGACCTGCGGCGCAGCACGCTCGACACGTTCGCGCGCGCCCGGCGCGACCACGGCGACCTGGTCCGCTTCACGGCCGGCCCGCCCGGTCTGCGCAGCGTCTTCTACGGGGTGTTCTCGCCCGAGGGCAGTCAGCGGATCCTTGCCTCCGAGGCCGCCAACTTCCGCAAGGACCACCCGTTCTACGAGGAGGTCCGGCAGTCGTTCGGCAACGGCCTGCTGACCAGCCAGGACGACGACTACCTCCGCCAGCGGCGGATCGTGCAGCCGCTGTTCACCAAGCGCCGGGTGGACGGCTACGCGTCGGCCGTGGCGGCGGAGGCGCAGGCCGTCGCCGAGCGCTGGCGGACCCCGCCCGGCGGCACGGTCGACCTGGTGGGCGAGATGAACCGGCTCGCGCTGCGCACGGTCTCCCGCATCCTGTTCGGCACGGACGTGGAGGCCGCGGTCGCGACCGTGCACCGCTGCTTCCCGGTGATCAACTCGTATGTCGTACGGCGTGGCTTCTCGCCCCGCAACCCGCCGCGCCACTGGCCCACCCCCGCCAACCGCCGGGCCGCCGCCGCGACGGTCGAACTGCACGCGGTCTGCGACCGGATCGTGGCCGCGCGGCAGGCCGCCGGTGAACTGGACGACGGCGCCGACCTGCTGTCCCTGCTCACCCGCGCGGGCAACGCGGCGGACGGCGGCCTGGACGCCACCGAGATCCGCGATCAGGTCCTGGTCTTCCTGCTCGCCGGACACGAGACGACCGCGACGTCCCTGGCCTTCACCCTCCACCTGCTCGCCCGGCACCCGGAGGAACAGGCGCTGGTACGGGAGGAGATCGACGCCGTACTGGGGGACCGGGAGCCGGAGGCCGCCGACCTGGAGCGGCTGCCGCGGCTGACGATGGCCCTCAAGGAGGCCATGCGGCTGTACCCGGCGGCACCCGTGGTGAGCCGGCGCGGCGTCGCGGCCACCGAGATCGGCGGCCACCGGATACCGGACGGCGCCGACGTGATCGTCTCGCCGTGGGTGACCCACCGCCACCCCGGCCTGTGGGAGGACCCGGAGCGCTTCGACCCGCGGCGCTTCACCCCGGAGCGGGAGGCGGCGCGCCACCGCTATGCGTGGTTCCCGTTCGGCGGCGGCCCGCGGGCGTGCATCGGGCAGCACTTCTCGATGCTGGAGTCGGTGCTGGCGGCGGCGGTACTGCTGCGTTCGTACGAGCTGACGGCCGTCGACCGGGAGGTGCCGCTCACCGCGGGCATCACCTTGCAGGCGGCGGGCCCGGCGCGGGTGCGGCTGAGGGGAGTGGGCTGAGGGCGTACGGGGGACCGGAGGGGCGGGGCGCCGCGG
>NZ_LGCW01000003.1:0-110263 GCF_001279365.1 Streptomyces sp. NRRL F-5755
AGCCGTCGTCTTCCTGGAGAAGTCCGGCGTCGACCTGTCCGCCGCCCTCGACGTCCTCAACGGCGGGCTGGCCGGCTCGACCGTGCTGACCCGTAAGAAAGACAACTTCCTCACCCGCGACTTCACGCCCGGCTTCCGCATCGATCTGCACCACAAGGACATGGGCATCGTCACCGACGCCGCCCGCACGGTCGGCGCCGCCCTGCCCGTCGGCACCCTGGTCGCCTCCCTGATCGCGGCGCTGCGCGCCCAGGGCGACGGCGGCCTCGACCACTCCGCCCTCCTGCGCGGCGTCGAACGCCTCTCCGGCCACACCACCGGCTGAGTCCGGCCCGTACCGTACAAGGACCGCCCGAGCCACCGCCGCGCCCGCAACCCGCGACGGTGGCTCGGGCACACCTGTGGCCGGACCCCTACGGCTCGCGCCCCACGCCCGTCATGCCGGGTCCGGCCAGTCGTCGCCCGCAACACGGGCGTGCAAGTGCTCGTCGTGCCAGCCGTCGGCGTGCAACAGCGCGCTGCGCATGGTGCCTTCGAGCCGGAAGCCGGCCCTTTCCGCCACACGGCAGGACGCAGGGTTGGCGACGGAGTGCGAGATCCGCAGTCGGTGCAGGCCCAATTCGTCCATGGCCCACCGGCTGATCCGTACGGTCGCCGACACGGCCAGTCCGCGTCCGCGTCCGGCCGGCAGCAGCCAGTAGAGGAACTCGGCGCTGCCACCGCGGAGATCGATGTCCCCGATCCCGGCCAGCCCCACCGCCGCGCCGCCGCCCGCGCCCGCGACGGCCCAGATGGCGGCCTGTTCGTCGTGCCACCGCCGGTGCCAGTGGGCGATCTTGTCCCGGGCGCCGTCCGGCGAGATCCGCGCGGGCCGGTTCCAGTGGACGATGTCCGGGTCCTGGCACGCGGCGACCAGCACCTGCGCATCGGCGGGCCGCCACGGACGCAACTCGGCGTCCGTGGACAGCGCGAGGGTGGGCTGCTCACTGTCGCGCAGCCGGCCTGCGGGCACGACGGGAGGTATCGGGGAAGCCGTGGGGGAGGACGCGGGTGAAGTCATGGGTGGATCTTGCCAAGAGCCGTGTACGGGCGGTGTATGGGAAGGCCGCCGCGCCTCTTGCGCCAGCCGTGCCGCTCCGGCGCACTTCCGTATCACGAAGAGCGCTCCCTCATATGGGCGACAATTCAGGTAATGGACCAGTGATGGTGGTCAATATCGCTATGGTGGCGAAGTGTCTGGTTCGGCCCCATCGGCTGGACCGGCCTTCCGGGTCACCCCACGTTTCTCGATGTGCGGCGTCGGCCGCTCTCCCACCTGGCCGGCGCACGCCGTACCGCCGGGCACCGCGCATCCGGCGGTGTCCGGGTCGCGCGCTCCGACGACTGATGGAACCGGATCACGCCTGCCTGTGGGGCGTGAGGCCCCGCCGGGGCAGCACCGGGCCTCGCCAGATCGCAGGAGGTACAGGGTCCCTTGGCAGAACCAGCACCCGCCCCCACTTCGCACTTCAGGCTCTTCACCCCGACAGCGGTCCCGGCCGAGCCCTGGGCGGGCGCTCCCTGGACCGGTGTTTGCGTACTGGTCGCCGAGGCGGCGGCCGGTCCCCTGGCCGGAGAACTCGCGCGGGAACTGGCGCTGGCGGGCGCCCGGGTCCAGGCGCTCGACGTGGTGGAGCTGACCGGCCGCCGGACGGACGGGACGGCGCCGGTGCCGCGGCAGGCACGGGCCCTGACCGAGCCGACGGGGCCCCGCTGGCTGGTGTGGGTATCGGCACGCGGCGGAACCGGTCAGGCTCCGCTGAGCAGTTCCGACGGTGCACGCACGCTGGCCGAGCTGGCTTGTCTGCGGGCCCTGGTCAAGGAGTTGGCCGAGGGCTGGGAGCGATACGGTCCGGGCGGTCTGCTGCTGGTCACCGCGGCGGACGGCCGGTCCGGTGGCTCCCCGGCGGGGCTCGACCCGGCGGGCGGTGCTCTGGCGGGCTTCGCCCGGGCGCTCCGTGATGAGTATCCGTCGGTGGCCACCCTCCTCGTCGACGTCGGCCGGGGCCCGCACCGGTCGGCGGCCCGCCGTATCGCCCGCATGGGCCGCCCGGCCGGCGGTCGGCACGCCCTCGGCCTGAGCGCGGGCGGCTGCTGGACAACGCGGCTGACCGCCCTACCACTCACCGACCGCGATCAGGACGCTTCCACACCGGGGCTGTTGGACGCGCTGCGGGAACCGGGTGCCGCGATTCTCGTGTCCGGCGGCACGACCGGCATCGTCGGCGATGCGCTGTGCGCCGCGGCGGAGCGGCTGTCCGGTCCGCTGCCGGGAAAGCTGGTGCTGCTGGAGCGCGCACCACACGTATCCCAGCGCCGTCGGCATCGCCCGTCGCGCCCGCCCGCCGCCCGGTCGGCGCCGCCCCGGCTGCGCGGCATGGGCGTCACGGTGGACCACGAGGTGATCGACGTCTGTGACGTACGGGCCATGCGCGTCCTCGGCGAGCGGCTCGGCCTGCTCGGACTGACGGTCCGTACCGTCCTGCACGGCGCCGGGAGCGAGCACCCCCTCAAGCTCACCGAGAAGCCCGCCGACGCTTGGGAGAACACCGCTGCGGCGAGGATCGCGGGGTTCCACAATCTGCTGGACGCCGCCGGGGACGGACTCAGGCTGGCCGTCGTCTACGGCTCCGGCTCCGCGGGCCTGCCCGGCCGGACGGACTCCGCAGCCGGTGACGCATACCTTGCCACCGCCGTCGCCAGGCTCCGGGCGGGACGCCGGGACGTCACGGCACAGTGCGTCGCCTGGCCGGTCCGGGACCACCCTGGGACGGACGATCTTCCGTGCACGCAGCGGCTCGAAAGCACCGGACCGTGGTGCCTGGACCCGGACCAGGGCGCGCGCTGGGCCACGGCCATCACCGCGCAGGCGCGCACGCTCCCGGCCCACGTGCTGCTGCTGCCCGTTCCGCTCACGGGCCAGGCGGCTGCGGACTGCACGCCCGTCGAGGGAGGAGTCCCGTGGACACGGTGACCTGCCCGGGAGCGACGGCGCGGGCGGGATCACGTCTCGGGCGCGGCACCGGTACGCCACCGCGGGCCGGTCTTCACGGAGTACGGCCGCGGCCACCCGCGCTCCGGCTCCGGGCCGGTGAGCGACACCACCAGCCGACCGTCCCTGTGACCGGCCCCCGCCAGAGGAGTTGACGTGAGGAAACGTGTACTGATCACCGGAGGCGGCGGCTTCATCGGGCACAGTCTGATCCAGCGGCTGTCCCGACGGCGCGACTCCCTCGAACTGGTGGCGGCGGACACCGACAGCCCCCGCCTGCCCGCCGGCGCTCCGGCCATGACCGGGCACATCGCGGCGCTGCGCAGACGCCGCGTCGCGGACCTGGCGACGCTGGTGCCGCTCGATGTGCGGGACCCGGTGAGCGTCACCGACCTGATCCACGAGGTGGCCCCGTCGGTCGTGGTGCATCTCGCCGCGGTGTCCGTCGCGGAGGACGCGGCCCGCGAGCGGGCGCTCGGTGAGCAGGTGAACGTCACCGGTCTGCGCCACGTCCTCGACGCGCTGGCCGGCCGGCGGGCCCGGCTGGTCTTCGTCTCCTCCAGCTTCGTCTACGGGGACTTCGAGTCCTCGTCCGTGGACGAGAGCCATCCGCTGCGGCCCAGCGGGGCGTACGGCGTGGGGAAGTTCCGGGGCGAGGAGATGGTGCGCGCGGCGAGCGCCCTCGACGGGCAGAGCGCCGTGATCGTCCGGCCGTCCGCCGTCTACGGGCCGTACGACTCCAACGGCCGCATCGTGCAGAGGCTGCTGGAGCAGGCACGTACGGGTGTGCCGGGCACGCTGCGCGGGGCCGGAAGCGCGCTGGACTTCACCTACGTGGACGACCTCGCCGCCGGGCTCGATCTCGTCGCGTTCCATCCGCGGGCGCCCGGCCGCACGTTCAATCTCACCGCGGGCAGAGGCCGTACGCTGCGGGAGCTGGCGGACATTCTGCGTACCCACTTTCCCGGTTACACGGTGCACGAAGAGCCCGCCGATCCGAACAAGCCGAAGCGCGGCACCCTGGACATCGGCCACGCCCGACGTGTGCTCGGGTACCGGCCGTGCTTCGATCTGGAGTCCGGCATCGAGCGGTACGCCGACTTCTACCGTTCGCTCGACGCGCCTGCCGCGACGGAACCCCTGCCCGGCCCGCGCGTGGCGGGGGCGAACTCCGAGCCTTCGAGGTGACGGGCGGTGCTACGGGTACTGCACCTGATCACGTGTACGTCTCCCGCCCCGCGGACCGGGCCCGGCCCTGCCGACCAGGTTCTCCGACTGGCCCGGGCGCTGGCCGCCGCGGGCGTGTCGGGCGGGGTCGTCGCGGCGACGGCGGGGCGGCCCGAGGAGGATGCCCGCACCATGAGCCACCACCCCGGTGTGTCCGTCGTGGAATTCCCATGGGTTCCCCCAGAAGACCCCGCGCGCTGCCTCCCGGCACCGGCCGAACTGGCGGACGGACTGTCCGCAGGGCTGCGCGCGCTGCTCGGCAGGGTGGCCGGCTTCGATCTCGTACACGCCCACGACCCCGTATTCGCGCCGCAGTTGGCGGCCATGACCAGGTCGCTGACCGGCACGCCGTTCCTGACCTCCAGCCATCAATTCCCTACGGCCGGCGAGCCGGGCACCCTGACCCACCGGCTGCTGAGAGCGAACGACTACGGCGCCGCGCTCATCGTGCCGCACACGCAAGCACGAGACCAGCTGACCGCGGTGGCCTGCGCCACCCCTGTGCTCGTCGTCCCGCCGGGAATCGAAACGGCCGGTCCTCCGGAGGCGCCTCCCGGCGGGCGTACGGCTGACGAGGTGCTTTTCGCCGGCCCTCCGCAGGACACCGTGCACCTGCCCGCGTTGCTCACCGCCCTGTCCGAGCTCCGGCCCGGCATGCGGCTGCGGACCGTCGGAGCGGAGCCGCTGCCGGACCCCGTCATGCGGCGCGTCGCGCTCGTCGTGGCGGCGGGCAACGTGGCGGACCGTACGCGGGAATGGGTGCTGACCGCCGCCGCAAGCGGCCTCCCGGTGATCGCCGCCGACTGTGACGGCGCGGCCGACGCCCTGGGCCCCGGCTACCCCGGCCTGCTCCCGCTCCCGCTGGCGGAGACACCCGTACGGCGGGTCGTCGCCCTGGCCGAGCAGCTGTTGACAACGGGAGCCGCGGAGAAGGCGCTTGACGCGGCACGCGGACGGATCGTGGAGCGTTACGGATGGGGCGCGGTGGCCGACCGGCACCGCGAGATCTACGAGTCCGTGGCCCACGGGCGGTCACCGCGCGTGGACCCGGGCCCGTACGACCGTGTCCCGATGGCCCCGCCCGACGTCACGGACCGGGACGTACGCGCCGCCGGTACCGCTCTGCTCTCCGGACGGCTGACAGCGGGCCACGAAGTGGAGAGTTTCGAGCGGGAGTTCGCCGACTGGCACGGGGCGCGGCACGCGGTCACGGTCAATTCGGCGGCCTCCGCGCTGTTCGCCGTCCTGAGCTGCGCGGGCGTCCGCGGCGAGGTCCTGGTGCCGAGCTTCACCTGGGCGGCCACCGCGAACGCGGTGGTGGCGGCCGGAGCGGTGCCGGTCTGGGTGGACATCGACCCGGACACCCTGGGCATGAGCCCGCGAGCGGCTGCCGCCGCGATCGGGCCCCGTACCGAAGCCGTGCTGTGCGTGCACTACGCCGGTCACCCGTGCCGGGTGGCGGAACTGTCCGGGCTCTGCGAACGGCACGGTCTGCTGCTGGTGGAGGACTCCGCGGAAGCGGCGGGCGCGCGGCAGGGCGGCAGGCTCACGGGAACCTTCGGTACCGGCTGCTTCAGCTTCTATCCGACCAAGAACATGACCACCGGAGAGGGCGGCATGGTCCTCACCGACGACCCCGGGATCGCCTCCGCGGTCCGGACGCTGCGCGCGCACGGCATGCGGCCGGTGCCCGGCTCCCCGTACCCCTGGCGGAAGGAAGCCGTCGTCGCCGGCTTCAACTTCCGCATGCCGGAGCCGCTCGCCGCCGTCGGCCGCCGCCAGCTGGAGCGCCTGACCGGTATGAACGAGCGCAGACGCGCGGTCGCCGCCCTGCTGGACTCCGCGCTGGCGGACTTCGGTGACCGGCTGCGTCCGCACGGCGAACTGCCCGGCTTCCACCACGTGTACCAGATGTACGTGATCCGGCTGGCGGACCCGTCGATCAGGGACGGGCTGGTGGCGGGCCTGCGCGCGGCCGGTGTCGAGGCGTCGGTGCACTTCGATCCCCCCGTGCACCGGCACCGCTTCTACCGCGAACGGTTCCCGGCCGGACCGGCGGAGCTGCCGGTCACCGACGACCTGGCACGCCGTGTCGTGACCCTGCCCATGCACGCCCGCCTGACGGACCGGGCCGCCCTGCGGATCGCCTCGTCGCTCGGCCGGGCGCTCGAAACCGGAGTGACCCGATGACCCCGGCCCTCTACACGTCACCCGCGGGATTGTGGCACGCCGGGCGCTACCGGACGGCACGGGGCGAGATCGAGGTGCCCGCGCTCTGGGGGCGGCCGACGGACGTCGTGGCCCACCTCATGGACTGGGTCCACCAGCACGTACGGAAGGCGCTGCCCGACGAGCGGTGGATGCGGACCCGCTTCCTGAAACGCTCGGTGCCGGACATCCTCGCCGAAGGCACGACCTACTGCCTGAGGCCGTGCGCGGAACGGACCCTCGTCGCCGCCACCCTGCTCTCGCTGCACGGATTCCGCCACCGCATCGTGACCCACGAACGCCGGCTCGCCGGTCTCGGCCCGCCGAGCGGCCACCTGGCCATCGAGTTCGACACCGAGCACGGGCCATACTGGTTCGACTTCGGCACCTGGGAATCGAAGTTCTTCGCGGGCACGTACACCTTCCGCCAGGAGATCGGACGCACGACGGCGGTCGAACGGGTCCGGTCGCCGTTCGGACAGGACACGCTGCACACCGCGTTCTGCGATCTCATGCCCCTGCTGCCCTCCCAGGTGACCGCCGCCGACCTGGAGCAAGGCAAGGAGTGGTTCATCCGCAAGGAACTGCCGCACGCCCGCCCGAGGCATCTGTCCGACCGCGTCGTCTTCAGCAAGGAGGCCAGCCGCTACACCCCGCGCTGGCAGCGGCTCGGCCTTCCCGAGCCCGACGGCCCGGCCTCCGACGGGACGGGGTGGACCTCATGACGCCACCGGCCCACGGCGGCCCGGAGGCCGTCATCACCCTCCGCCACGTGACACACCACTACCCCGGACTCGTGCGGCCCGCGCTGGACCGCGTCTCCCTGACCGTCGCCCCCGGGGAGCTGTGCGGCATCCTCGGCCGCAACGGAGCCGGCAAGACCACTCTCGTACGCACCATGGTGGGGGCCCTGCGCCCGGCGCACGGCGAAGCCAGGCTCTACGGGGCTCCGGCGGCCGCGGCCGGGGCGGCCCGGTCGTCCACCGGCTACCTCGCCCAGGACGCCACGCCCATGTGCCTGCTCACCCCCGCCGAGGCGGTACGGCTGACCGCACGGCTGCGCGGACTGCCGAGGGCCGCGGCGCGCGACGAACGGGACGCGCTCATCGACTGGTGGGGGCTCGGCGCCTTCGCCCGCCGGCGGCTGAACCACCTGTCCGGGGGCCAGCGGCAGCTCGCCCTGATCGCGATGGCCTGCGCGGGCGCGGTGTCCCTGGTGATTCTGGACGAGCCGACCGCCGGCCTGGACCCGGGCCGCCGCGCCGAGGTCTGGAGCAGGCTCGGCGAACTCAACCGGAGCCTCGGGCGCACGATCGTCCTGGTGACCCACGACCCCCTGGAGGCGGAACGGGTCCTGGGCAAGGTCGTCATCCTGGTCGCGGGCCGGGTCGCCGCGGCCGGCCGCCCGGCCGAACTGAAACGCCGGCTCGGCAGCGCGCTGCGTGTCGAGGTGGTCGGTGACGGCGCCCTGGGGCCGGATCTGCCGCCGGAGTACGCGTGGGACCGGGCCGGGGCCGGCCTGTGGCGCACCCTCGCCGAACCGGAGGCCGTCACGGGGCTGTTCAAGCGGATGGGGGACAACGACCGCATCGCCGACATCCGGGTACGTTCCGCGAATCTGGAGGATCTGTACTTCCACCATGCCGAACACCACTGAAACCGCCGATACGGCCGGTGTCCTGCCCGTCATGCAGCCGCCGGACGCCCGGTCCCGGCCCGGCATCCTCACCGAACTCGGCCAGCTGATCAGCCTGCAAATCCTCAACTGGCGATGGACCTGGCGCACCTTCCTGGTCCTCGGCACGATCCTGCCGGTCCTCTACGGACTGATGCTGGGCACCGCGCTGCGCCATGCGACCCCCGGCGCGGTCAGCCACGCCCTGATCGGGGCGGTGCTGCTGTCCGCCTCCGTGGACTCCATGGGCAAGACGTCCGCCCACTTCGTCAACCTGCGGCAGACCGGCGGTCTCGATCATCTGCTGCGACTGCCCATCCGGCCCGCGCTGCTGATCGTCTCGACCGGCGCGGCCTTCTGCGCGTTCGCGCTGCCCGGCATCATGGCCACCATCGTGCTCGACGCCTGGCTGCTCGACGTCGAACTGGCCGTCTCGCCGCTCGCCGTCCTGGTCGTCCCGGTCGCGGTCTTCGCCTACGTCGGCGTCGGCGCGCTCATCGGCGGCCTCACCCCCACACCCGAACTGGCCTCGCCGCTCAGCCTGCTGGTCTCCCTCACCTCGCTGGGGGCCGGGGCGGTCGTCCTGCCCGCCCCGCTCCTCCCGCCGGCCCTGCGAGCCGTCGGCGACTTCAATCCCGCGACCTATATCGCCGACGCCCTGCGCGGGGTCCTGCTGCCGGGCGACCACCCGCACCTCGCG
Organism: Streptomyces sp. NRRL F-5755; assembly: GCF_001279365.1. Lineage (NCBI taxonomy): Bacteria > Bacillati > Actinomycetota > Actinomycetes > Kitasatosporales > Streptomycetaceae > Streptomyces > Streptomyces sp. NRRL F-5755. The sequence continues at coordinate 8,842 of NZ_LGCW01000003.1, forward strand.
ATCGGCGTTCTGATCACCTGCGTCTTCACCGCGACGGCGGTCGTGTCCGCCGGCGCCTGGGTCCGCCGGTGGGCGGCCTGAGCCGGACGGCCGCACGGCCGTCCACGACCAGCCGGAGGCAACCGTGCATCTGCTCGTCATGGGAAAGTCCGCCTACAGCCGGGTGATCGACGGGACCCCGGTGCCCATCACGATCGCCGGGCACACCGCCCAGTTCACGCGGCCGCTCATCTCGTACGCGCTCGCCCGCGGCATGGCGGTGTCCTACGCCTATCCGCTGCGCCCCTCGGGGTGCCTGATGCTCGATCCGCGCGACGCGGTGCCCGACGGGGTGGTGGAGGTCCCGTTCAACGACCTGTCCGCGCAGAAGGCGCCCCTGCACATCGGCTGGCTCTCGGTGGAGGCGTCCCTGCGCCAGGCCGTGGAACGGCAGGGCGGCATCGACTGGGTCTTCCTCCCCTACGCGTTCCCGCTCGCACCGCTGCTGGCCGGGCTGAAGGAGAAGTACGGTTACCGGCTCGCCCTCTTCCTGCGCGGCGGCGACGGCTACCAGTGGCCGGACCCGCGATGGGTCGCCGAAACCCTCGGCGACGCCGGTCACGCGCACCAGGTGTGCGGCCTGTACAAGGAATCGCTGGCGGCGGCGGACTTCGTCGGCGTGGCCTCGAAGTGGCTCGGCGACGTCGTGGCGGGACACGGGGTGCGCTGGCACGCCGTGGTGGAATCGCCCGCCGCGATGTGGCTGGGCACCGGGCCGGAGCCGCCCTGGGACAGGGCCCGGTTCAGCGCCGATCCGGGCGTGACCCGCAGGATCGGGGATCTGGACGCGTCGAAGAAGTGGGTGCTGTCGGCCGGGCGGATCCACCCGGACAAGCACCTGGACCTGGCGGCCGACATCTTCGCCTCGGCCGGACTGGACGGCTGGCAACTCGTCCTCTCCGGGGTGGGCACCGGCCTCGACGGCCTCGCGACCGGCGCCCTGGCGGAACTCGTGGCGAAGGGATCGGCATGCGTGCTGGAGGTGCCGCCGCGCATCGTGCACGCCCTCTTCCAGGTCTCCGACGCCTATCTCCAGACATCGCTGCCCTCGGCGACCTTCGTCGACGCACGCCCGTCGTCGGTGACCTCGGCGGCCTTCCACGGCAAGCCCGTCGTCCTGCCCATCGCGGCCGCCGGGGGCGTGTCCGAGAGCGTGGCGCCGGAGAACCTGCGGGAGTTCGGCTTCGACGTACGGGGCCTGGACCCCACCGGCCCGGACGGCCGCGCCGAGACGGTACGCCGCGGCGCCGCCGCGCTCCGCGGCCTGGAGGACGCCGACCTGGCCGCCCGGGCCGGCGCCGCGAACGCGCGGCACGCGAGCGGTTCCTCGGTCGACGCGGTGTTCGACCGGGTATGGGCCCGGCTCGGGGAGCGCTGAGCGGAGCCGGGCCGGCGCCCTACGGCTGCGGGGTGGCCGGCCGCCCCAGCACCCGCAGGCCCCGCAGCCGGTTCAGGGCCGCGGCGACCTCGTGGCGGCGGGGCAGCGCGAAGTCCTCGTCGCGGACGGCGAGGAGGCGGTGCGCGCCGTCCGCCAGGTCGCCGTCGAGCAGGTCGAGCGCCTCGGCCAGCGTGCGCCCGCCGTCCACGTACCCGCGCCGCACCATCAGTTCCAGGGCCAGGCCGATGCCCACCACCTGGCGCGCGTCCGCGATCTGCTCGACGGCCCGCAGGTCGACGTCGTGCTCGCCGAAGGTCAGCGCGTCGTCGCCGCGGGCGCGGATACGGGAGCGGCCGCGTACCGACGTGTCGAGCGAGCCGGGGTCCGGGCGGCGGTGCGCGACGCCGGGGAAGGACTCCGCCTCCGCGGTCCGGCCGGTCGGCACCGCCGCCAACTGCCGTGCCCGCGCGGTGACATCGGACGGCAGGTACGCGTCCATCATGAGCACCTGGTCCGCGACCTCCATGTAGTCGCCGGAGCCGCCCATCACCAGCACGGTGGAGACGCCGTGGTCCCGGTGCAGCGAGCGCACCAGGTCCACGAACGGCGTCAGCGGCTCCCGCTCCTTGGCCACCAGCGCCTGCATCCGCGCGTCGCGGATCATGAGGTTGGTGGCCGCGGTGTCCTCGTCGATGAGCAGCACCCGGGCGCCCGCCTCGACGGCCTCGCACAGGGAGGCGGCCTGCGAGGTGGATCCGGAGGCGTTGTCCGTACGGAAGTCGGTGGTGTCCGCGCCGCTCGGCAGGTGGTCGACGAAGGCGTGCACGTCCACCCGCTCGACCCGCCGGCCGTCCTCGGAACGGATCTTGACGGTGTCGGGCCGGGCCACCACCAGCTCACGGCCGTCGCCCGGCACGTGGTCCCAGATGCCGGTCTCCAGGGCGCGCAGCAGCGTCGACTTGCCGTGGAAGCCGCCGCCGACGATCAGGGTGACGCCCTCGCGGACGCCCATGCCGGTGACCGTCCCGGCGTGCGGCAGGTCGACCGAGACCCGCAGCTCCTCGGGCGAGGCGAAGGGGACGACCCCGCCGCCGGCCGCCGGGCGGTCGTCCACGCCGCTGCGCCGCGGCAGCACCGCACCGTCCGCGACGAACGCCACCAGGCCGAGGCCGGGCAGCGCGGCCCGCAGCGCGTCCGAGTCCTCGACGGCGTCCGCGAAAGCGCGTACGTCATCGGCGTCCAGCGCCGTGTAGCGCAGCGCGCGCTCGACGACCTTCGGCAGCAGGCCGCACAGAACGTGCTCCGCCGCGTGCCCGTCGATGCGGCGGCCGTGCCCCGGCAGGTCCACGCCCAGCCGCAGCGTCACCGCGCCGTCCCGCGCGTCCACCAGGCACGAGCTGCGCTCCAGCACCTCCTGGCCACCCGCGTCCACACGCAGCGACCGGTGGTCCGCCGCCTCGGCGGCCCGCCGGGCCAGGTAGCTCGCCAGCGCCCGCCGCCGCACCGGCGACTCCCACAGGTCCGCCGGGAAGCCCGCCTCCTCGGCCGGTACGCGCAGGGCGACCCGCGCGGGCGGTGCGTACGGGTCGGACTGCCCGCGGATCACCTCCAGGGTGAAGCCGGGCATGGCCCAGGAGCCGAGGAGGGACTTGTACCTGCCGTACGAGGCACCGTCCATCCGGCGCAGCTCCCCGGCCAGGCCGTCACGGATGCCCTGCGGGCGTCCGGCCGGGCGCCGGTCGGAGGAACGGCCGTGGCCGCGGTCCCGCCCGTATTCGTGGCCTCGGCCGTATTCGCGGCCTCGGTCGTGGTCACGGCCTTGAGGGCGTCGCACAGCGCCTGCACCTTTCGCGTCGCGTCATCCGGTCACCGGCTGGATCACCGGCCCGACGGCCGACGATACCCAGACGGGCGCCGTGGCGTCGCACGCCGGTCCGGTGCCGTGGCGCGGGCGGGGCCCGGGAGCGGCCCCGCCCGTTCCGTACCTGGTCCCGGCCCCGTCCCCGTCAGTACACGGAGAACGGGAACAGCCGCCGGGCCTCGTCCCCCCGCGCGTCCCGGCCGCCATCCGTACGCGCCGGCTGTACGCCGACCAGGGTGGCTTCGCCGCACGCGCAGATCACGGACGTGGCGATCCGCAGCCGGCCGGAGCAGTCGACGACCGGAGTGGTGAAGACGCGCGGCTCCGGCGCGCCGCACCGCCGGCACGGCGCCGCCCCCGGCGATCCGCTCACCGCCCCCACCTCGCTCCGCCCGCAGCGGCGGCCGGCGTCAGCGCCGACGCCGCGAGCAGAACCCAGAGGGCGTCCTGCGAGAGGGGGAATCCGGTGGGGGCGGGCGTCACCAGCGTGACGCCCACGATGAGCACCGCCAGGAAGGCGGTCCCCGTACAGCGAAGGGCTATCCTGCAATTGACGAACATGAGGTCTCCTTGTGCGTGACGTACACGGGGTCTCCTGATTCCGGCAGAAGGCCGTTCCCTGCTTCCCGCCAGAAGCTCCAGGGAGCGGCCTCTGTGTTGCGCTGCGGCGGTAGGGGACGCTTCCGCCTCCCGCCCGGTCGAGGTCATCGGTCAGGTCACATGGCGCGCTCCTTTCCTCCCGTCGGATGCCGTGCGCGGTGGCGCGGCCCGTAACGGCAGTCTCGGCCCCGCGCTCACCTGCGCCCATGCCTGAGCGACGGGCGGCGGAATACATGAGCACCAGGACGGCGCGCACGGACACTGGCGAACACCCGTGACACGGGCGGACAATGACGGACAGGCGCGGAACATCTGTGTCACCCCATCCGTGCCACCGCCGCCACCGCGCATCCGGGGGGAAGATCCATTGACCGGCCGGTCCCCGTCCTCGCCCGCACCCCAGCCCGTACCGGAACCCGTGGCGGCCTTCGCCGAGCAGCTGCGCGAACTGCGCCTGCGGTGCTTCGAGCCCACGGAGGCGCGCCTCGCCCTCCAGATGAAGTGCGGACGCAGCTCGGTGTCCGCGATGCTCAACGGCCGCCGCTTCCCCAGCTGGGAGCTGACCTGCGCCTTCGTGACCGCGTGCGGGGAGGAGCCGGGGGACTGGCTGGACCGGTGGCGGGACGCGAAGCGCCGCCTGGACGCGCTGCGCAGGGACCCGGCCGGAGGCGTAGCGCCGGCGCGCCCGGCAGCGCTGCCGGACGTCGGCGGCGACGCGCTGCTCGCCGCGACCTGGTACCGCAGCAACCCCGAGTTCTACTCCGCCGCGGCGCGCAGCGTCCGTTCGGCGCGCTCGGAGATCCGGGTCACGTACACCCGCCGCTACCCGCCCGACCAGTACACGACCAAGGCGTCCGCCGACTACTTCGCGGACATCCTGGCCTGGGCCCGCGAGGACACCGAGGACCAGCGCAGCGTCCGCCGCATCATCGGCATCCCGGAGACCGGCGGCGTGCCCGACAAGGACGTCCTCGCCTGGGCCCGGCGGCACCGCGACGAGACCGACGACATCCTCAACTACGAGGCCAGTGTGCTGCGGTGGACGGCCGCTGCGGACGGTTTGAACATGGCCCTGATCGACGACAGCGTCGTCTTCCTCGCCTTCTCCGGCGGCTCCCGCCAGAAGCTGAACGGCTTCAGCGTCCAGGACCGCACCTACATGTCCTACTTCGCCGCCTACTTCGAACAGCTGTGGACCCCGCTCCAGCCGCTGGGCGCCTATCTGGACGCGACGGCCGGGGGGTGACAGCGGGCGCTCAGCCGTCGTAGTGCTGAACGCGGTTGCCGTGGCCGCGGTCGAGCAGAGCGGGCAGCCGGCCGCGGATCTCCGCGGTGATCGCGGGCACGTCGAGGGTGAGCAGGCGGCGGTCGCGCATGAGGACGCGGCCGTCCACGACGGTGGTGCGGACATCGCCGGAGCGGACGCTGTGCACCAGGGCGGTGGCCAGGTCGTGCACCGGCTGGATGTGCGGCGCGGTCAGGTCCACCAGCACGATGTCCGCCCGGTGCCCCGGCGCGAGCCGCCCCACCTGCCCGTCCAGGCCGAGTGCGCGGGCGCTCTGCGTCGTCGCGTGATCGAGTGCCTGACGGGCGGTCAGCCACCGCGGGTCCCGTTCCGCCGCCTTCTGCACCAGAGCCGTGAGGGTCATGCTCTCCCAGACGTCCAGGGTGTTGTTCGACGCGGCGCCGTCCGTCGCCAGGCCGACCGGGACGCCGACCGAGCGCAGCAGCCGTACGGGCGTCGTGTCCCACGCGAACTTCAGGTAGCCCCTGGGGGCGGTGGCCACGCCGACACGTGCGGTGGCGCTGCCGAGCACCGGGAGATCCCGCTCCAGGATGCCGGTGCCGTGGGCGATCAGAACGTCCACGTCCAGCAGACCGGCGCGGTGCAGCGTCTCGATCGGGGTGCGGCCGTGGCGGGCGAGGCTGTGCTCGGTCTGTTCGCGGTTCTCGGCGGCGTGGAGATGGACGGGCAGGCCGTGGTCGCGGGCGAGCCCGGCGGTCGCGCGCAGGTCGGCGTCGGAGACGGTGTACGGCGCGTGCGGCGCGAGCGAGGTGGTGATCCGGCCGCCGGCCCCGCCGCGGCGGCGCAGCGCGAAGTCCAGCGAGCGTTCGCGGCCCGCCGGGCCCATCGAGGAGAAGTACGCCCACCCGAGGTTCGCCCGCAGCCCGCTCACCTCCACGGCGTGCGCCAGCTCGTCCATCGCGAAGTAGTGGTCGGCGAACGTGGTGACACCGCGGCTGATCATCTCGGCGCAGGCGAGCAGCGCGCCGAGCCGTACGTCGTGGTCGGTGAGGTTGGTCTCGGCCGGCCAGATCCGCTCGTTGAACCACTCCTCGGTGGGCAGGTCCTCGGCGCTCCCCCGGAAGAGCACCATCGGCGCGTGGGTATGGCAGTTGATCAGGCCGGGCAGCACGGCCTGGCCGCGGGCATCGAGGCGTTCGGCGGCGGGCAGGTCCGCCACCGCAGCGGCCGTGGTGACCGCGTCGATCCGGCCGCTCCGTACGACGATCGCGGCGTCCTCGGCGAAGCCGATGCCGTCCTGGTCGTCGTGGACGAGGACGGTGCCGCCCGCGATCACCAGGTCGGCGGCGTCGGGGCGGGAGGGGGTCTGCGGGGTGCGGTCGGGCACGGTGGCTCCCTGGGGTGGGACGGTGTGCCACGACGATGGCACGGGAGGGGCGCGGGTGGGGGAGGGGCGGGGCAACCGGCCGTCCGGTCGCCCGGACCCACGCCTGCCGCGCCCCTCGGCGCCCCCGGCGCCTACCGCGCGTCGGCCGGTGCCAGTACGTCGTCCGCGAACCGCGGAACCTCCGCGTTCTCGTTCTGCCCGCCGTTCTTCTCGCGGATCCACTTGCCGGCCAGGGCGGGAATCCACGCCGAGAACTCGCTCTGCGTCAGGTCGCCCGGCACCTCGCCGCCCAGCTTGTTGATGTCCGCGGCGGGCAGGCCGCCGGGCGCGTCGAGGCGCTCGGACGGGGCGTCCTTCATCGTCGCGTCCCAGACCTGGAGGGCGAAGGTGGTGCAGTTGCGCGCGGACGTGCCCGCCCAGCCACCGGTGAAGACGAAATTCCAGCTCGGCAGGAGCGTGTACTTCTCGTTGATTTCCGCCCGCCGCCGGATTTCCTGGCCGAATGCCTTCTGCTGGGTGCCGGTCAGCTTCTTGCAGCGCGCGGCGCGCGGCGCATACGCCTGGCCCTGGTCCTGCTTGCGGCTCGGCCGGTCCCATTCGACCAGGGGCTTGCCCGGGACGTTGATGTCGTAGCCGGTGTAATTGACGGACATGCCGTCGACCGGAGAACCGTCGCCGTTGGTGCCGTCCGGGTCGTTGGGCTGGAACGAATAGGTGTCGTAGCGGGCCTCTTCGCCTCCGTCGAGTTTCCGGTGCAGTGCGCCGCCGGAGTTGAAGTGCACGAGCCAGCTGTGACCGAACACGTGCTGGCTCACGTTCAGTTCGTACAGCAGCTTGTTCATCTGCTCGGCGTAGGACAGCTTCCCGTACTCGCGCTGGAAGTCCTCGCTCTTCCACAGCGCGTGGGCCCGCTTGGCGACGTCCCACACGTAACCGCCGGTGGTGCGGTCGGTGATCTCGGTGCTGTAGATGCACAGCACATTGTCCAGGGCGCGGGCACCGGACGGCGGCGGACCGCCTGCGGCCTGGGCGGCGGGTGCCTGGAGCAGCCCCGCGAACAGGGCCGTCGCGGCGGCCGAGGCGAGCACGGCGGGCTTGCGTAATGTCATGACGTGCGGAGATTTCCCTTCGGTCGGCCGGCGGCCAGGACGCGCCGCCGGCCCGGCGTATCAAGATCATTTCGCCGTACGGTCCCGTGCACCATGGGCGGAAAGTCCTGACGGGACGGGACTTTCGCCCCCTGGCCGCGGTGGGGACCCACGGGGACGCGTGATCAACTGGACCGGTCCGGGCGCGAGGCGGACCTCCGGCCGGCACCACCGTTCACGACGTTCGACCCGGGAGAGTGGTCCGCGATGAGCAGCATCAGTTACGAGGACGTGCGGGCGGCGGCCGGCCGGATCGCCGGGGACGTGCGCCCGGTGACCGTCGCACCGGTCGACCCCGGCACCTTCGGGCCCGCCGAAGGCTGGCTCGCCTACGAGTTCACCCAGCACACCGGCTCCTTCAAGGCCCGCGGCGCGGCGAATTTCATCGCGGCGCACCGCGCGGCCGGCACCCTGCCCGAGGCCGGCGTGGTCATCGCCTCCGGGGGCAACGCCGGACTGGCCTGCGCCTGGGCCGCGGCCCGGCACGGGATCAGGGCGACCGTGTTCGTGCCGGAGACCGCGCCGCCGGTCAAGGTCGCCAAGCTGCGGCGGCTCGGCGCCGACGTACGCCAGGCGGGCACCGAATACGCCGCCGCCCTGGAGGCGTCCCGCGAACACATCGCGCGGACCGGGGCGCTGGAGTCGCACGCGTACGACCACCCGCTGATCGCGGCCGGCGCCGGCACCCTGCTGGAGGAGATCCGCGCCGCGCTGCCCGGCCTGGACACGGTGGTGGTCGCGGTGGGCGGCGGTGGCCTGTTCAGCGGGGTCGCGGCGGCCGCCCACCACCACGGCGTACGGGTCGTGGCCGTCGAACCGGAGCACTGCCGGGCGCTGAACGCGGCGATCGAGGCCGGCCGGGTGGTCGACGTGCCGGTGCGATCCGTCGCCGCCGACTCGCTGGGCGCCCGCCGCGTCACGCACATGGCCCTGGACTGGGCCCGGCGCGCCGAGGCGGTCTCGCTGCTCGTACCGGACGAAGCGATCCTCGACGCGCGCCGTGCGCTGTGGGACGACCGCAGACTGGCGGTCGAGCACGGCACGGCGGCCGCCTACGCCGCGCTCCGCTCGGGCGCGTACCGGCCCGCGCCGGGGGAGCGGGTGTGCGTCGTCGTGTGCGGCGCGAACACCGACCCGTCGGACCTGATACGCCCCGGAGAGTGACCCCGGCAGCATGCTTTGGCGCACATATTCGACGTACGCGTGACCGCCGGACCGGGTGCCGGTCCGCGGTCCGGCGCCCGGCGCCGCCCCGCGCGCCCCCGGAATTTTGCCGGTGAGCTGCGCGTGGACGGCCGTCCGGGCGGCCCGCGTACCGTGCGCCGCCCCCGTCTCCGCACACCTGTGCAAAGAGATTTGCCGACGAACCGATACACCCGTCATGTGTGCTCGTTGGCCCTGTATGGCGCGTGAGGTGCGACCGGTCGGGTGGCCCCGCCACCGGCCCGGCCGCCGTGAAGACCAGCACCTTCGTCAGGAGACGGCAAGCATGAACAGGAAGCCAGGCAACCGCGGTCGCCGAATGCCGCTGACCGTCGCGCAGACGGGAGTGTGGTTCTCCCAGGAGCTGGACACGGAGAACCCGATCTACCGTGCCGCCGAGTACGTGGACATCCACGGCCCGGTCGACCTGGCCCTGCTCGACGCCGCGGTGCACCGCGCCGTGGCCGACATCGACACCGTACGGGTCCGCTTCGAGACCGACGAGGACGGCGGCGTGTGGCAGGTGCCCGACCTGGCGGACGACTGGCCGCTGCCCGTCGTGGACCTGCGGGACCCCGACACCGCCGGGCCGCGCGACCCGTATGCCCGGGCCGAGGAATGGATGTGGGACGACCTGCGCCGGCCCGTCGACCTGCGGCACTCCCCGCTGTTCAGCTTCGCGGTGCTGCGGCTGCCCGACGACCACTGCGTGCTCTATATGGCCCTGCACCACATCACCCTGGACGGCTACGGCTTCTCCCTCCTCATCCAGCGCGTCGCCGAGGTCTACACCGCGCTGGAGGCAGGCGAGGAGATCCCCCCGTGCCCGCTGAACACGCTGGAAGAACTGCTGGCCGACGAGGCCGCGTACCACGCCTCCGAACGGTTCACCCGCGACCGCGCCTTCTGGGCCGAGCAGTTCGCCGGCCGGGCCACCGACACCGATCTCGCGAGCCGGCTGGCCTCCGTGCCGCACCGCTTCGTCCGCGAGACCGCCCACCTGCCCGCGCCCGCCGCCGACGGACTGCGCGCCCTGGCCCGGCAGACCCGCTCCGGACTGCCCGTGGTCGCGATGGCCGCCCTCGCGCTGTACGTGCACCGGATGAGCGGCAACACCGACGTGACGCTGGACCTCACGGTCACCGGCCGCGTCGGCGCCGTACCCCGCAACACGCCGTGCATGCTCGCCAACGTGCTGCCGCTGCACGTCGGACTGGGCCCGTACACGACCGTACGGGAGCTGGTGCGCCACACCTCCGAGCGGGCCCGCGGGCTGCTGCGCCACCAGCGCTACCCCTCGCCGTACCTCGTCCAGGAGCTGGGCGCCGCGCACACCGGCGGCCACCTCGGCGACTGGGGCATCAACATCATGAACTACGACCCGGGGCTGAGCTTCGGGCAGCACCCGGCCACCCTGCACAACCTCTCCAACGGGCCGGTCACCGGCCTCGGTGTCAACGTCTACGAGCGCACCGACGACGGCCGCCTGCGCGTCGACTTCCAGGCCGACCCCGGCCTGTACGACGCCGAGGTCACCGCCGCCCACCAGCGCCGCTTCCTGGCCCTGCTGGACACGCTCGCCGAGGTCGATCCCGAGCAGCCCGTCGGCGGCATCGACCTGCTGCCGGCCGTCGAGCGCCGCAGGGTGACCACCGGCTGGAACGACACCGCCCGTACCGTCCCGGTCACCACCCTGCCCGACCTCTTCCAGGAGCAGGCCCGCCGCACCCCCGACGCCACCGCGCTCGTCTGCGGCGCCACCACCTGGACGTACGCCGAACTGAACGCCCGCGCCAACCGGCTGGCGCACGCGCTGATCGCACGCGGCGCCGGACCCGAGACACGCGTGGCGCTGGCGCTGCCGCGCACGGCCGAGCACATCGCGGGCCTGCTGGCGGTGCTCAAGACCGGCGCCGCGTATGTGCCGGTCGATCCGGAACTGCCCGCCGAACGCATCCGCTTCCTGCTCGCCGACACCCGCCCCGGATGCGTCCTCACCACGACGGAGGCCGGCGGGCGCCTGCCGGACACCGCCGCCACGCTGTGCCTCGACGACCCCGCCACCGTACGGGACTTGGGAAGCCGGCCGGTCACCGACCCCACGGACGCCGACCGCCGGAGCCCGCTCACGCCCGGCCACCCGGCCTACGTGAGCTACACCTCCGGATCCACCGGGCAGCCCAAGGGCATCGTCGTCGAACACCGCCAGCTGACGAACCTCTTCTTCGACCACAAGGCCGAACTGATCGACCCGGAGACGGCCGCGGCCCGGCGCCGCCTGCGGGCCGCGCTGACCGCCGCGTTCTCCTTCGACACCGCCTGGGAGGGCCCGCTGTTCCTGGCCGCAGGCCACGAACTCCACCTGGTCGAGGATGCCGTACGCCTCGACCCGCCCGCCCTCGTCGCCTACATCGCCGACCGGCGCATCGACTTCCTCGACCTCACCCCCACCTACCTCCACCAGCTGCTCGCCGCCGGGCTGTGCACCGGCGAACGGCACCGCCCGCGCATCCTCATGGTGGGCGGCGAGGCCATCGACACCGCCCTGTGGGAGAAGCTGCGCACCCTGCCCGGCACCACCGCGTACAACTACTACGGGCCGACCGAGTGCACCGTCGACGCGGTGTACTGCCGCATCGCCGACCAGGACGAACAGCCCGTCATCGGACGCCCCGGGCGCAACGTCCAGGCGTACGTCCTCGACGCCGCGCTCAACCCGGTGCCGGCCGGGGTACCGGGCGAGCTGTACCTCGCCGGCGACCAGATCGCCCGCGGCTACCTCGGCCGGCCCGCGCTGACCGCGGAGCGGTTCGTCGCCAACCCGTTCGCCCACGCGGGCAGCGGATCGGCCGGCGGCACCTGCGGCGACCCCGGCGTGCCCTGCACCTGCGGCGCGCCGGGCTCACGCATGTACCGCACCGGCGACCGGGCGCGCTGGACGCCCGACGGCATCCTCGAATACCTCGGCCGCGCCGACGGCCAGGTCAAGGTACGCGGCTTCCGCATCGAACCCGGCGAGATCGAGACCGCGCTGGCCCGGCACCCGGGCGTCGCCCACGCGGTGGTCACCGTACGGGAGGACACCCCCGGCGACCGGCGCCTGGCCGCGTACGTGGTCCCCGCTGCCGGAACCCCCGGCCGCGCCGCGCACCCCCGCATCCCCGCCTCACGGCGCGCCGACGGCCGTACGTCCCCCGATCCCGCACCGGTCGACGCCGGGACCCTGCGCGCCTGGGCCGCCGCCCGCCTGCCCGAATACATGGTCCCCGGCGCCTTCGTCCTCCTGGACCAGCTGCCCCTGACCTCGAACGGCAAGCTCGACCGCGCCGCGCTGCCCGCCCCCGAAGCCCCCGCCGCCCGCAACGGCCGGGCGCCGCGCAGTTCCCGGGAGAAGGTGCTGTGCGCGCTGTTCGCCGAGACCCTCGGGGTACGGCAGGTCGGCATCGACGACGACTTCTTCGCCCTCGGCGGGCACTCCCTGCTCGCGGCCAAACTCATCAGCCGTATCCGCTCCGCCCTGGGCGCCGAACTCTCCATCCGCACCCTGTTCGAAGCGCCGACCGTCGCCGAGCTGGTCGAGGCGCTGGAGACCGGCGGCGATACCGACGGCTTCGAGGTGCTGCTGCCGCTGCGCACCCAGGGCACCCGGCCCCCGCTCTTCTGCGTCCACCCCTCCGGCGGGCTCAGCTGGTGCTATGCGGGGCTGCTGCGCCACCTCGGCCCCGACCTGCCGGTGTACGGACTCCAGGCGCGCGGCCTGGCCCAGCGCACCACGCTGCCCACCACCTTCGAGGAGATGGTCGCCGACTACGTCGGCCAGATCCGCGCCGTCCAGCCCACCGGCCCCTACCACCTGCTCGGCTGGTCCCTCGGCGGCGCGCTCGCCCACGCCATCGCCGTCCGGCTCCAGGCCAGGGGAGAACGGGTCGCACTGCTCGCCATGCTCGACTCGCGCCCCATCGACCCCCACGGAGCGACCGGCGCCGCGGTGACGGAACACGACATCTTGGCCCTCCTCCTGGAAGCGGCGGGCCACGACCCGGACCGGTTCCCGCGCCCGCTGACGGTCCCCGGCGTGGCAGCGGCGCTACGGAGCCAGAGCGGCGGCGACCAACTCCTCGACTCGCTCAGGGAACACCCCGCACTCGGCGAGGACCGCCTCACCGCCGTCACCGAGGTGTTCACCAACTCGGTCAAACTCCTCCCGACCTTCTCCGAAGGCATCTACGAAGGCGACCTCCTCTACTTCCACGCCACCGAGAACAAGCCCCCGCACGCCCCCACCGCCGAATCCTGGCGCCACCTGGTCACCGGCCACATCGAGAACCACGACATCGCCTGCACCCATCACGCGATGACGCAGGCGGGGGCGTTGGCGCGGGTCGGCAGGGTGGTGGGGGAGCATTTGGAGGCGGGGGTGGGGGCGCGTCGGTGAGACTCTTCAGAGGAAGCGCGCGGGCGAGACGGCCCGGACGTGCACCAGCGCGTCGAACCAGTCCGCGAGGGAGCCGCCGGACAGATGGTGCGCGGCATCGCCGTGAGCGTCGTAGCGCGGCCCGACCAGCCGCGTCCTGACCGGCGCGGCGAGCCACTCCCGTACGGCCGCCGGGCTCGGTGCGCGCAGGTTCCAGAGGTACGCGTCCGGAAGGCCGGAGCGTCCCAGCGTGGCTTGGGCGGACTCCTCCGGCGGGGCCGGAACGGCCATCGGGGCCGAGCCGTGGTGAAAGGTCAGGCCGAGCGAGACGTATCCGCTGCCGTAGCGTTCGTGCAGGTAACCGCCCGCGTTGCGGTGCGTCTCCGGTGGTGAGGAGGGGGAGACGGTCCGGGGGTCGCCCTTGACGGTGTGCGCGAGGCCGCCCCAGTAGACGACCTTGTCGCCGGTGTGCTGCTGCCATCGGATGACGTCCTCCGCCAAGTCGCGCTCGATCCCTGCGAGCCCGCCCGGCCCCCGTCCCTGTGGCGCCCGCTGCCCCTCGGGAGCACCGGCGAACCGCACCGGATCATCCGGATGCGCGACGTTGTACGCCCGCATCCACTCCACGGCTTCGGCGATCTCCTCGATCCGCCAGAACGGCCGCGCCTGCGCGAGCATCGCCCGCGGGTCCCCGGCGCCGGTCCGGACATACCCGTCCAGCCCGGCCCTGTACGGCATCGTCCCCCTCCAGCGCCAGCGAACGGAAACCGTGGCGCTCGACCAGGAACCGGAGGATCCGGTGGGAGACAGCGGCCAACTCGTGCGACAGCCGCGTCGAGGCACCGACCGCGACGATCCGCGCGTCCCGGACGAGGCCGTCCAGCGGGGCGAGACCGGCGGCCGGGGCGCCGGGCTCCGTCGTGGTGAGCGGACGGGCGTGGTCCCGTATCCAAGCGGCGGCGGCCGTTGCGGTCATGGCTGGTCCTCCTCGGGCGGTGAGCGCCGTACGGCGGGTGCGTGACACCTGAGGAGCCTGGGGCCTCAAGCGGACTTGATGTCAAGTCGGGGCGGGGCGCTTCACACGGTGAGGTAGCTCAGAGCCGCGCGGGCGAACCCGGCGATGTTGCGCGGACAGTGCCAGTGGGCCGGGACGTATTCGTCCGGGGCCCCGGCCCTCTGGGATATCAGGGCCGAGAACGCGGAGGGGAGTTCTTCGAGCTGGGTGTCCAAGTCGTCTTTGTACGGCTCGAAGGGGTGCTTCTCGTGTGCGCATATCCGGTCACCGTGCGCGCGGGCCACCACGGAGAGCACCTCGGCCGCCCGGGCTTCGACTCCGGGGCCCGGCGCTGCCGCGGCGACGTAGGGAACCAGCGTGACCAGCCCGAGGGTCCACAGGAGGGCGTCCGGGCCCGTCGGGTCGGCGTCGAGGTGATGGATGCACTGGAGGACCGCTTCGTCCGCTTCGCCGAGGTAGTACCCGTTGCGGATGTCGTCCCAGTCGTCCAGCAGGTCCCGCCACGCGTCGGGCGTGGTGGGGGCGGGAGCGACGGGCTCTGGAGCGGTGGGCCGGGTGGTGCTGGTGCTCATGTCTCGTACGACGAAGGAGCGGGTGTCGGAGTTCCCGGGTAACGGTCGGTGACGAAGAAGAATTCACGCGTCGAGGGTCAGCCCCCGTACCGCCGCGCCAATTCGCCCGCCACCCGCCCCACTTCCGCCCGAAGTTCCTCCGGCCCCAGTACCTCCGCCTCCGTGCCGAGTCTGAGGAGGTCGCCGACGGCTACGGCCGGGGTTTCGACCGGGAGGTCTACTTCAGTCCAGCCGTCATCGTCCGGTGGGCCGGCGGTTTTCAGGGCCTGGGTGCCTGCCGCGCCGAATTGCATGGGCAGGAGGCGTTGGGCGCGGGGGGAGATGCGTAGGCGTGCTGTGCCCTGGTGGAGTTGGGATTCGAGGCGGCGGGAGGAGTCGGTCCAGTAGGCGGCCAGGTCGAAGGCGGGGGGCCGGTCGAAGGGGGTGTTCGTTGCTTCGGCGGATAGGAGGCGGGAGATGCGGTACGTACGGGGGGTTGGTGCGTCGGCCGGGTTGGCGACCGCGTACCAGATGCCGCCCTTGAGGACGAGGCCGAGCGGGTGCAGTTCCCGTTCCGCGACGGTGCCGCCCCAGGCCCGGTACTGGACGCGCAGCGTGTGCTGTTCCCATACGGCGCGTGCCACGGACGCCAGGTGGGGGACCGGGTCGGCGTCCCGGAACCAGGCGGGGGCGTCCAGGTGGAAGCGGTCCTGGAGGCGGCGGGCCCGGTCGGCCGGGCCGGGCGGGAGTGCGGCCTGGAGTTTGAGCTGGGCGGTCGCCAGGACGGCGCCCAGGCCGAGTTCGCGGGCGGCACCGGGTACGCCCGCGAGGAACAGGGACTCCGCCTCGGCGTCGGACAGTCCGGTCAGCCGGGTGCGGTAGCCGTCCATGAGCGAGTAGCCGCCGTCCGGGCCGCGTTCGGAGCGGACCGGGATGCCCGCGGCGCCGAGGGCTTCGACGTCCCGGTAGACCGTGCGCGGCGACACCTCGAACTCGGCGGCCAGTTCGGTGGCGGTCATCCGGCCACGGTTCTGGAGGAGCAGAAGGAGGGAGAGCAGACGGTCGGCGCGCATGCGGTCATTGTCGCGCCGTACCTGACAGGAGGTGTCAGGTACGGGAGACAGGCTGTGATCGACCGCCGCGCGGACCGGTTCCGGTGCCGCGCCGACGAACGACCGGAAGGATCACCATGTCCACGCGGACCAGCGCCCGCCGTACGCAGCTCACCGGCCACTTCACCTATGCCGGCTGGGAGGAACGCGTCCTCGGGGACCGCCCGGAGGGTGCGTACCCGCGCCTCGCGCACGCCGCCGTCACCAACGCCTTCTCCGGCGGCATCGAGGCGGGCGACACGACCTGCGAGTACACGATCGTCTATCTCACGGAGAAGACCGGCACGTTCACCGGTATGGAACTGCTGGACGGGAGTGTGGACGGGTGCCGGGGCACGTTCGTCGTGGAGGAGCGCGGGTCGTTCGACGAGCGGGGGAGCGTGCGCTGCACCTTCGAGGTCGTGCCGGGCTCGGGCACCGGGGAACTGGCCGGGCTGCGCGGCACCGGCGCGTTCACCCAGGAGCCCGGCCAGGCGTCCGTTCCGTACACCTTCGACTACGACTTCGGCTGAGCGGCCGGCATCCGCCGGACGACGGGGGCGAGCGCCGTGCCCGCGAGGGTGGCCGCGGCGATGGCGCCGAGCGTGATGCCCCAGGCCACCGGGCCCATCGGGGTGCAGCCGAAGAACCGGCTGACGCCCGGCGTCTGGATGACCGCCGCCAGCACCGCGGCCGACCCCAGGCCCGCGATCAGCACCCTGCGGTCCGGCCCGCCGATGAGCACCGTCTGCGCGAGCTGGGTGCCGACCACCGCGGCCAGCGCGACGGTGCCCGCGCGGCGGCGCCGGCCGGTGAGCCGGGCCGCGCCCCAGGCCAGCGTCGCGCCGAGGGTCGTGGTGAAGCCGCGCAGCAGCAGTTCCCGGGTGAGCGCGGTGCCCAGGGAGCGGTCGGGGCCCTCGCGCAGCAGGCGTTCGCCGCCGTCGCCGGGCGGTTCGCGGATCGCGATGGCCAGCGCAGGTGCCAGGTCGGTGAGCAGGTTGACCAGCATGATCTGCCGGGCGGTCAGCGGGGCCCGGCCGGTGAGGGCTGCGGCGAGCACACTGAAGCCGATCTCGCCGAGGTTGCCGCCGATGAGGACGGCCAGCGCGGCGCGGACCGAGGTCCACATCGCCCGGCCCTCCATCAGCGCGGCGATGATCGTCTCCAGCCGGTCGTCGCTGACCACCAGGTCGGCGGCGGCGGTGGCGGCCGGGGTGCCCCGGCGGCCCAGCGCGATGCCGATGTCCGCGAGCCGGATGGCGGGCGCGTCGTTGGCGCCGTCGCCGGTCATCGCCACCACCCGGCCGATGCGCTGGTACGCCTGCACGATGCGGACCTTGTGGTGCGGGCTGCACCGGGCGATCACATCGACCCGGGGCAGCAGCGCGTCGAGCGCGTCGTCGTCCAGTTCGTCCAGTTCGGCGGCGCCGCACACGCGCTGGGAGGCGCCGTTGTTGATGGTGGAGGCGATCGCGTCGGCGGTGGCCGGATGGTCCCCGGTGAGCATGACGATCTGCACCCCGGCCTCGCGCAGCCGCTCGGCGGCGGGCGGCGCTCCGGCCCGTACGGGATCGGACAGGGTGAGGAAGCCGAGCAGCACGAGCCCGTCCACGGCCTCTTCGGCGAGGGGTTCGCCGGGCTCCATCGGGCGTTCGGCGACCGCCAGGACCCGGCGGCCCGCCCCGGCCAGTTCCTCGGCGGTCGCGGTCAGGCGGGCGCGTTCCCCGTCGTCGAGCGGGCGGTCGGACGTGCTGCCGGTACGGCGCCGGGCGCAGCGTTCCAGCACGTTCTCGGGCGCGCCCTTCACGCTGAGCAGTGCGCCGTGCGAGGACCGCCCGGTGGTGGCGTGATAGGCGCGGGACGGCTCGAACGGCAGGTCGTCGGTACGGTGCCAGCCGGGCGCGCCGTCCCGTACGGTGACGTGCCGCCGGCGGGCCCCGGACACCACCGCCCGGTCGGTCTGGTGCGCCAGCGGCTCCGAGGACTGCTCGGACGGGGTGGCGCGCAGGGCCGCGGCCAGGATCTTCCGGCGTGTGTCGTCCAACCGGCGGGCGGGCAGCGCCCGTTCGCCGTCGCTGACCTCCGCGAGCTCCAGCGTGCCTTCGGTGAGCGTGCCGGTCTTGTCGAAGCACAGCACGTCGGCGCGGCCGAGCGCCTCGATCGTACGGGGATTGCGCACCAGCGCCCCGTGCTCGGCGAGGCGCCGGGCGGCGGCCAGTTGGGCCGCGCTGACCAGGAACGGCAGCCCTTCGGGGACGGAGGCGACCGCCAGGTTCACCGCGGAGGCCAGCGTGTGGTGCAGGCGCCTGCCGTGCAGCAGCCCGGCCCCGGCCACGGCGGCAGCCGACCCCAGCGCGATCGGCAGGCTCGCCTTGGTCAGCGACGCCAGCCGCTTCTCCACACCGGCCGTGGGGGCGGCCTGCCGCGCGGTGGCCAGACTGCGCCCGACCTCCGTGGCCGGGCCGGTGGCGACGACCACGGCCGTGGCCCGGCCCGCGGCCACCGTCGTCCCCTCGTACAGCATCGAGCGCCGGTCCGCGAGCTGCGCCGCCACCACCGGCGCGGGGTCCTTGGCGACCGGCAGGGACTCGCCGGTCAGCGACGACTCGTCCACCTCCAGGCCCTCGGCCGTCAGCAGGCGGCAGTCGGCCGGCACCACGTCCTCGGTGCCCCCCAGCACGATGATGTCCCCGGGGACCAGTTCACCGGCGCTCACCTGCCGCTCGTCGCCGTCCCGCCGTACCCGCGCGTTGATCGCGGAGCGCTCGAACAGCTCGGCAAGCGCCCGTTCCGTACGCACCCGCTGGACGCCGCCGACGAGCGCCGAGGTGCCGGTGATGGCGGCCACGAGCGCCGCGTCGGTGCGCGAGCCGACGGCGGCGGACAGCGCGGCGCCCGCCGCGAGGACCGGGGTGAGCGGGTTGGCCAGCTCCTCGACGAACGCGGTGGCGAGGCCGGTGTGCCGCGGGCCGTCGGTGCGCCGCGCGGGCGACGAACGGGCCGTGGCCTCACGGGACGTCAGCCCGTCCGGCGTCGCCGTCAGGCGCTCCAGCACCTGGGAGACCGGCATCAGATGCCATGGCGTGCTCTGCGCCGCCGGGAGCGGCGGGCGGGCCAGCAACTGCCGGGCGCGCCAGACGCCGAGGCAGAAGGCGGCCGATCCGGCGGTGTGCCCGGCGGCCGCGGCGCGGCGGGTGGCACGGAACGCGCGGGCCTGTACGGCGGCCACCGCCCCCACCCCGCTGCCGCCCGCGGCCAGCATCGCGCTCTCCCGGTCCACCTGCGCGGCCACCGCCACCGCGTCCACGATCAGCCCGGCCGTACTCAGATCGCCGCCGACCAGCAGGTGCGCGCCCCAGGGCGGCGCCTTCCCCTTGCGGTGTACGCCGATGCCGCAGTCGGCGGCGCCCAGGGCGCGGCGGTTTCCCGAGACGAGCAGGACGACCGCGCCGTTGCCCTGGAGTTCCCGTACGGACGCCACCAGCCGCTTGCCACCGGGCAGGACGGCGTCGGCGTATCGGCATTCCGTGTCCGGGCGGTCGGAGGCCAGCACGATCCGCGCCCCGGCGCGGCGCGCGGCGGCCGCCACGGCCTGCGCGCCCGGCGCGGTCTGCGCCGCCAGCGCCGCGATCGCCTGCGGTTTCCCGTCCCGCGCCAGGCCCAGCAGGTGGTCGTAGCCCTTCTTCCGCAGCCGGCGCACGGCGTCCCCGGCCCCGCTGTCGTGCTCGCCGTCCTTCCGGCCCGGCAGGTCCGCCGCCGGGCCGAGCACCCAGCCGTCCGCCGACCGGCGTGTCTCCAGGGGCTCGTCGGCGTCGAACAGCTCGAAGAGGCGGGCGGTGGTGCCGTCCGGGTCAGCGTCCGCCAGCAGCTCCAGGTCGGCGAGGTCGTACCGGTCGCCGCGCAGCGCCGTACCGTCCAGCACCACGCAGTCCACCTGACCGAGCCGCCGCAGCACACCGCGGTCCATGGCCACCACGCCGCGCAGCGCCAGGGACCGGCCCAGGTACGTGGCGAACCCCTCCCGCCCGGCCGCCGGCGCCTTCGGCATGCCCGCCAGCGCCACGGCCAGCCCGCGGCGCGGCCCGGCGAACGGCACGGCCGCCGCACCGGCCGCCATCCCGGCGATCAGCGACCGGTCGGTGTAGCGGTCCATCGAGTCCTTCGGCACCGGCACCGGGCGCTCGACCACGATCGGCTCCGCGGCGGCGTCCCGCGGGCCGCGCACCAACTGCGGCTCCACCGCCTCCCAGGCGTTCTTGTACGCGCCGGCCTCCCGCCACTGGGCGATCCGCTGCACCGCGTCCAGCATCAGCCCACCGCCCCGGGTGGCCACGCCCTGCGCCAGCGCGCTGACCGCCGGCAGCAGCGACTCGGCCTGCGCCGGACCGGCCAGGCCGCGCGCCACCCAGGCACGCAACCGGGGATGGTGCTCGAACAGCCCTGCCAGCGATCCCAGCTCGGCGGGCAGCGGCGCCCACGGGGTCAGGCGGACGAGTGTGGCGATGCCCAGACCGACCGTGTCGGCGGCCAGTCCCGTCATCGACTGGCGGGTCCGCGGCCCCTCGCAGGGGTGGTGCGGCTCCTGGCACCACTCGCCGTGCTCGTCGCACCGCGCATCCGTACGCGCTTCCGCGTCCGCGCCGCCCGCCTCGGCCTCCGCCACCAGCGCGATCAGCTCCCGCTGCCGCGGTGCCCCGGCCCCCAGCGCGACGACCACCCGCCCGGACGGGCTGTTCACCCGCGCCCACTCCACCCCCGGCTGCCGCTCCAGGACCTCTTCCACCCGCCGCGCGAGCCGCTCCCCGCCCGCCGTCTGCACCCCGTGCACCGCGATGTAACAGCGCCCCGGCCGCGACCACACCGCCCGGCCGGGCACCCCCGCCATCTGCCAGGCCACCTCCAGGGCCCCACGGGCACCCGCCCGCACGCCCCGTACCACCGGGCCGGGCAGCGGCAGCGACGGCTTCGGCACGTGGGGCACACGGAGACCGGATAGGCCGGGCACACCGGACAACAGTGACATCGAGGGCCCCTCACTCGAAGGACTCCCGGCGAACCCCGCCGGGGTACCGCATTGGGTAACCCTCCGGCGTCGCCCTACACGCGCCGGCCGCACTCCGCGGCGCTGTATGTGCCATCCGGGTGCGGGGCGGCTGTGTGATGGCGGTGGTATGCCGCTGTATCGGCGCGATGTCCGCACCGTGTCCGCGCATGAAGATCACGTGACGGCCGTACGGCACACCCCATGCCCCCGTAGGGCCGCTGCCCCGGAGCGGCCTCGCCGGCCGCTCCCGGCCCGGTAGAACACCCTCGTGACAAGCCCCGACACGACAACACCCCAGGTGACGGCCGAGCCCCTGACCGCGATACCGGCAGGCGAGGTCGTCCTCCGGGACGAGGCCGCGAAGACGGACCGGCGGGCCCGGGTCGCGGCCTTCCGGCTGGCGCCGTACCCGGTCACCCGCGAGCTGTACCGAGCCGTACTGGGTACGGCGCCCGCCGGCCAGGCAGGCCCCCGGACGCCGGTGACCGAGGTCTCCTGGCTGGACGCCGTACGGTTCTGCAACCTGCTCTCCCGCGCGACGGGCCGGCAGCCCTGCTACACGACGGGCACCGACCCCGACGCACAGGACGTGGTCTGCGACCGGCGGGCCGACGGCTACCGCCTGCCGACCGAGGCGGAATGGGAGTACGCGTGCCGGGCCGGGACCTCCGGCGTCCGCTACGGCGAGCTGGACGAGATCGCCTGGTACCGGGACAACTCCGGCGGTGAGGTGCATGACGTGGCCACCAGGGCCCCCAATGCCTGGGGTCTGTACGACATGATCGGCAACGTATGGGAGTGGTGCTGGGACGTCTATGACGCCCAGGTTTACGGCCCGTACCGCACATTCCGCGGCGGCGGCCGGCTGGACCGGCCCCGGGGCTGCCGTGCCGCCTGCCGCCGCAAGAGCCATCCGACGCTGCGCATCGACGACCTCGGATTCCGGCTGGCCCGGTCGGGCTAGGGCTTTTCCCGTCCGCGGTGCGGCCGGCGCTATTTCCGTGCGGACGCCACGCAACCCTCCCGGGCTTTTCGCCATCTAGCCTGTAGACATCACTGCCCCGCCGCCCCGGTCGAGAGAACGTGCGCGTGTGAGCCGCGGTATCTGGACTTTCGCGCCCTGTACGACGGTGTACCAGGGCCCGGGGCGGCATCCGCGGCCCGGCTGACCGGCCGCCCGTAAGAAAGCACCACATGGGTCTGACCAGCAAGAAAGTGCTGCTCCTGGCCGTCCTTTTCGCGGTAGCACTCTTCGTTCTCACCATCTGGCTGTGGCCGCGCCTGTCCAGGCACAACTGGCGCACGGTCCTCGGCCGTGTCGGCCTGCTGCTGGCGACCCAGCTGTCGATCTTCGCGGCGGTCGGCCTGCTCGCGAACAATGCGCACCTTTTCTTCGGCTCCTGGGGAGAGCTGCTCGGCATGAAGCAGGATTCCGTGAGCACCGGCCCGAACGGCGCCAAGGTGAAGGTGCTCGGCATCGAGCATGCGGGCCTGCCCGGCGGTTCCCGGCCCCAGGCCGCGGGCCGGATCGAGAAGGTCGTGCTCAAGGGCGAGAAATCCAAGATCAACAGCCAGGCATTCGTCTACCTGCCGCCGGAGTACTTCCAGCCGGAGTACGCGAAGAAGCGCTTCCCGGCGTCCGTGGTGCTGACCGGCTACCCGGGCATCGCGCAGAACCTCTTCAAGAAGCTGGACTTCCCGCAGACCCAGCACGAGCTGGTCCGCAAGAACAAGGCGCAGCCGACCATACTGGTGATGATGAGCCCGGCCGTCGTGCAGGGGCGCGACACGGAGTGCGTGGACGTCCCGAACGGCCCGCAGACCGAGACCTTTTTCACCCAGGACGTACGCCGTGACATGGCCGGCCACTACCGGGTGGGCACCGACGCGAAGAACTGGGGCGTCATAGGGGACTCCACGGGCGGCTACTGCGCCCTGAAAATGCCGATGCGCCACCCGAAGACGTTCTCCACCGGCGTGGCCCTCTCCGCCGATTACCGGGCCCCCCGCGACGCCAAGACCGGCGACCTGTTCGGTGGCGACAAGCAACTGGAGCGGGAGAACGACCTGCTGTGGCGGCAGAAAAACCTTCCTGCGGCGCCGGTGAACCTTCTGGTCACCTCCAGCAAGCAGGGCGAGCCGAATTACCCGGACACGCTGAAGTTCATCCAGCAGACCAAGTCCCCTGGCCGCATCGCGTCGATCATCCTCGACAGCGGCGGTCACAGCTTCAACACCTGGCGCCGTGAGATACCGGCCGCCTTGGAGTGGATGAGCGGCCACCTCAAGGCGTAGGCCCTGCGGCCAAGGCCCCGCCCTCTCCGCTTGTGCCCCCGAACCCTATGATCGGGCGACGTCCGGCGGGCAGCCCCGCCGGACGACGCTCGATGATCAGCACATAACGGGGAAACGGGGCAGCAGCAGTGCAGCGCAACAAGTGGATACGTACGGCGGCAACAGTGGGCCTGGTGGTCGCGGCGGCGACCGCGTGCGGGTCGTCACCGGACCCGCTGCTCACCAACGGCACCCCCGTACCGAGCCCGACGGCCGCACCGTCCGGGAAGGCCGCGCCCCAGCACCCCGCGCCCGGCAAGAAGGCACCGGTACTGGACCAGATCAAGTACGACCTGGAGAGCCGCGTCCTGGCCATGGGTGGTGGCGTGCCCCAGCAGACCGCCACCACCTGCGACACCGCCGAAGTCGGCGACCAGCCGCAGAAGTTCACGTGCACCGTCAAGTACCTGGGCGTCGACGTGCCCTTCAACGTCGAGACCAAGGGCGGCTTCATCCTGATGCAGTACACGGCCACCCCGACGAAGGGCGGCGTGGTCACCGACGAGGGAGTCCGCGCCCGCGCGTGGAAGCAGTACGGGATCTACGGCGGCAAGGCCGCCAGGTCACTGCGCTGCGACAAGGTCCCCAAGGTCCGCCTGGTCCCGCTCGACAAGCCCTCGGGCTACCGGTGCTATGTGGGCGAGGGGGGCCTCAAGGGGGCTTACGACGTGATCGTCACGGCTAATGGGATGCGGTTGACGTGATGTGGGGCGGGTGTGTGGTCCGCGCCCCATGGGGGTGATCATGGGGCCGTCGGCGCCGTCTCTTTCCGGTAGGTGAGCCAGCCATGTCCGTGCCGAGTCTGCTCGGGGTCTTCGCCCACCCCGACGACGAGTCCCTGGCGGCGGGCGGTGTGCTCGCCCGGCACGCCGCCGAGGGTGCGCGGACCGCGGTCGTGACGGCGACCTGGGCCGCGGACTCCCCGCGCGCCGCGGAGTTGGCCGAGGCGCTGCGCATTCTCGGGGCGGGCGAGCCCCGGATGCTCGGTTACGCCGACGCGCGGGTGCCGCGGTCGGCTCCGGGCAGTGCGAGGTTTCTGGACGCGCCGCTCGACGAGGCGGTGCGACGTGTGGTGGCGCATATCCGGGAGTTCCGTCCGGACATCGTCGTGACCCATGACGCGTACGGCGGCCTGCCCGGCCATCCGGACCACGTGCACACCCACCGGGTGACCACGCCGGCGGCCCGGGCGGCCGGGCTCGAACAGCTCTACCCCGAGGCCGGCGCCCCCTGGCAGCCGCGCGCCCTCTACCTGGCCACGCACCCGCACTCGGCGGTGCCGGCGCTGAGGGAGCTGATCGGCGCGCGCAAAGCGGTGTACAGCGTTCCGGACGAACGGGTCACCGCGACCGTCGACGTCGGCCCCTGGCTCGGGCAGAAGGCCGCTGCCGTACTGGCGCACCGCAGTGAAGTGGAGCGGGGAGCCCTGCCAGGTCTGATCGCCGGTCTCGCGCCGGAGGTCCGGGAGCGGCTGTTGGCCACCGAGTGGTACGTACGCCACACCCTGGCTCCCGCGCCGCCTCCGCAGACCGGACTCACCGTCTGATCACCGGAGCCGGGAACAGGCGCCGGGCACCCCACCCCCGTGAGGGTGCCCGTCCGCACCCCGGTGCGTCCGTGCGCCGTCGGACGCCCGCGGTGACGCGGGCACCAGGCCGGGACACGGATACCTCCACTCCACCGCACCGCGGATTGTTTAGCAGCCCGTTTCCGTGGGGCTAATCAATGGCTGTGGCGAATCCTTCGAGGAGGTCGCGCAGTTGGGAGCGGGCGGTGATGCCCAGTTTGGGGAAGCTGCGGTAGAGGTGGGAGCCGACCGTGCGGGGGGAGAGGAAGAGTTTCTCGCCGATCTCGCGGTTGGTGAGCCCGCGGGCGGCGAGACGGACGATGTGTTGTTGTTGCGGGGTGAGTTCGGCGAGCGCGTCGGGGGGTGTGTCCGTGACATCGAGGCCGGCGGCGCGCGCTTCGGTACGGGCGCGTTCGATCCACGGGCGGGCGCCGAGGCGCCGGAAGGTCTCCAGGGCCGCGGTGAGCGGAGCCCGCGCCTCCGCGATGCGCCGACGGCGACGCAGCCACTCGGCGAAGTCCAGCAGGGTCTGCGCGCGTTCGAAGGGCCAGTGCTCCAGTACGGGGTCCGCGAGGGCCGCCCGGAAGTGCGGCTCGGCGTCCTCGGGGTCCGCCAGCAGGCCGCGGGCCTGGCTGATCAGCGCGCGCAGCCGGGGCGAGGCGTTGTCCGCGAGCGCGCGGGCGGACTGTTCGACGATCTGCGCGGCCTCCTCGTGGTGGCCGGTACGTACAGCGGCGGCGGCCAGGTCCGCGAGGGCGGGGTAGGACGCGTGGTAGTGCAGGGGCGCACCGTCCGCCGTGAAGGACATGCGGAGTTGGCCGTACGCACTCTCGTACGCACCTTCCGCAGCCGACGCGGCACCGAGCGCGCGGCGGGCGTAGACGGCGACCGAGCGGCTTTCCAGCGGATCAACCAGGGCGAGCGCGTCCTCGGCCCGGGCGCGCGCTGCCGCCGCATCGCCCTGATAGGCCAGTACGGTGGCGTCCACCGCGGCCGCGCAGGCCACGGCATGGTCGAGGCCGGCGGACCGGCCGACCGCGGTGATACGGGCGCAGCCCTCGCGAACCTGCCCCCAGCGCCCCCGCTCGACATAGGCCCAGGCCACCGCGCCGCCCAGCCCCTCCGGCAGCGGCCCCTGCGACTCCCAGCGGCCGAAGGCCGCGTCGAAGGCGCGGACGGCCTGGGGGGTTTCGTCCAGGAGCCACGCCATGATGCCGACCGTGACGAGCCGTTCCGGGTGGGTTTCCGCATCGGCAGACAACCGGGGGAGGAGGGAGGCGAGGTGGGGACGGTTGCCGAAGGGGTCGGACACGGCCTGTATCCAGGTGCGCAGGCCCAGGTGCGCGGCGTCTTCGGGGAGGCGCCGCAGGATGGCCTGGATACGGTGCCGCTGGGCGTCCTCGCCGGAGTAGAAGCGGACCACGGCGGCGCCGGCCAGGAGGTCCAGAGCGGGGGCAGGGCGGGAGTCGGCCAACTGGTCGGCTGCGTCGGCGAGTCGGGAGAACACGGCCGTGTGGCGTACGGTCAGGGCCGCCAGCCGCCCGGCCTGTACCGCCGCGGCGGTCAGCAGTGACGCGTCATCCGTACGCGCCTGTACCGCGGCGGCCAGTTCCTCGACCCAGGCAGGGTCCCCGGTGAACACGGCCGCCCGAGCGGCTTCGACCAGCAGCCGGGCACCGTCCTCGCGATCCGGCGCCAGCTCCGCGGCGCGCTGAAGCGCCTTGGCCGCCGCCGCGTAACCGCCGCGCCGACGGGCCCGGCCGGCGGTCCGTTCCAGCTCCGCCGCCACGGCCGCGTCCGGGCCCGGACAGGCGGCGGCCCGATGCCAGGCGCGCCGGTCCGGTTCGTCCCGCAGCAGCTCGGCCAGCGTGCGGTGAGCCGCGCGCCGGGCGTCCGAGGGCGCGAAGTGGTACACGGCGGACCGGACCAGCGGGTGGCGGAACCGGACGCTCCGGCCGGCCCGCCGTACCAGCGCGGCCTCTTCGGCGGGCAGCCACACCGCGTCCCCGGCTTCCGGCAGTCCGGCCGGTACGGCGAGCGCGGAATCGACGCTGTCCATCGCGGCCAGAAGCAGCAGGGCTTGTGCGGTGGGGGCGGGGAGGCCGTCCAGGCGGGCGGCGAAGAGGCGTTCCAGGCGGTCGGTGAGCGGGAGCGGGCCCGCGGACGGGAGGGACGCCCCCGCGCCGTGGAGGGTCGCGGCCCTCGTCAGCTCGGCCAGTGCCAGAGGATTGCCGTCGGCCTGGTCGAGGATCTGCGTTCTGGTGCGGTGGGTGGGGCTGTCCGGCTGGAGGTCCAGAAGCTGGTTGGCCGCGGTGTGGTCGAGCGGTCCCAGGGTGAGCGTCGGTATGTGACGGTCGAGTCCCGGTAGGTGGGCGTTACGGGTGGCGGCCAGCACTGTCACCGGATCGTCGCCGTCCAGCCGTCTGGTGGCGAAGGCCAGGGCGTCCAGGGAGGCGCGGTCGCACCACTGCGCGTCGTCCAGCACGACGAGTACGGGCTGCCGGTCGCCCAGGGCGGAGAGCAGGCTCAGGACGGCGACCCCGATCAGCAGGGGATCGGGTGCGCTCGTATGTGCAGGGGTCGCCGCTCCCGCGCCGAAGGCGTCGCGGAGCGCCGCGCGCTGCCGCTCCGGAAGCCGGTCCATTTCGGCGGCCACCGGCCGCAGCAACTGATGCAGCGCGGAGAACGCGAGGCCCGACTCCGATTCGCTCCCCTCGGCGCGCAGTACGTGCGTGCCGTCGGCCGCGGCGCGCCGCGCCACATGGGACAGCAGCGCGCTCTTTCCCATGCCCACGTCGCCGACCAGCATCAGAACCCGCTCGGCCGACGCCGGGTCCACCGTACGCAGGAGGCGCGCCAGCTCGGCGTCCCGGCCGACGACCGGCTCCGTATCGGGTCTCGATTCCGTGGCCGTACCGAGGTCGCCTGCGTGCCCGTCCACGGAGTCTCCAGAAGCTGTGGCTCCTCTTGTCGGAGCCGTTTTCCCTTGCCCGTTCAGGCTACAAGCGGCCGGGACTGCTGCCCGGGCCGCGTACAGGTGCAGTCAGGTGACGGATACCGCGAGCGCCGAGGCCGCTCGTACGGTTCCGGTAAATCCTCCGAATTGCCAGGGACGCACCATGGAACAGATAACACTCGGCGATGTCACCGTCACCCGGGTATGGGAATACTTCGGTCCCGTCGACATGACGCCCGAGACATTCTTTCCGGACAGTCCGAAGGACGTGTGGGAGGACGGCGCCTCCTGGCTGGAGCCGCATTTCCTGGATTCCGGGACACGTATCGTGAACTCGGCCATCCAGACCTGGCTGCTGCGCAGCGAGGGACGGACCATTCTGGTCGACACCGGCGTGGGCAACCACAAGGAGCGCCCGTACGCACCGGTCTGGAGCCATCGGGAGACGGACTTCCTGGCGCATCTCGCCCGGGCCGGTGTCGCGCCCGAGGACGTGGACATCGTGATCAACACGCATCTCCACATCGATCACGTCGGCTGGAACACCTACCTGGACGGACGGAGCTGGGTGCCCACCTTTCCCCGTGCCACCTATCTGATGCCGAAGGACGATTTCGACTTCTGGAATCCCGAGAACGGTCACAAGACGGTGCTCGGCCGCGGTAATCAGAACGTCTTCGAGGACAGCGTGGCCCCGGTGCACCGGGCGGGGCAGACGCTGTTGTGGGAGAACAGCCACCGGATCGACGCGAACCTCCGCCTGGAAGCGGCCCCCGGACACACCCCCGGCTCCTCCGTACTGACCCTCGCCTCCGGGACGGACCGCGCGGTGTTCGTCGGCGACATGCTGCACAACCCCGTGCAAATCCTCGAACCGGACACCAACAGCTGCTTCTGCGAGGACCCGGCGGGCGCCCGCGCCACCCGCCGCAAGGTGCTGGGCCGGGCGGCCGACACCAACGCCCTCGTGATCCCCGCGCACTTCGGCGGCCACGGTGCCGTGGAAGTGGCACGTGAGGGAGAGCAGTTCGCCATCAAGGGCTGGGCGCCCTTCACCCCATACACCGAGCAGCGCTGAAGCCCGCGGAGAGGCACCACTGTGAACCACCACCCCGCCCCCGTCGTCACCACGGCGCAGGGAGCCGTCCGCGGCCTGCGGCGCGGCGACACCGCCGCCTTCCTGAACATTCCCTACGCCGCCCCTCCCCGCGGCGCCGGCCGGTTCGCGCCGCCCCGGCCGCACGAGCCGTGGGACGGCGTACGGGACGCCACCGTGCCGGGGCCCAACGCGCCGCAGTCCGAGCGCGCGCTCGGCAGCGTGGACATGTCCCCGTACTTCGGCACCGGCTGGAGCCGCGGCGAGGACTACCTCACCGTCAACGTCTGGACGCCCGCCGCGCCGGGCGGCGGCCTGCCCGTCATGGTCTTCGTCCACGGCGGCGGATTCGTCGCCGGATCGACGCGGTCCGCGCTGTATGACGGGTCCGCGTTCGCCCGCGACGGCGTCGTCCTCGTCACCCTCAACTACCGGCTCGGCATCGCCGGGTTCCTCGACATCCCCGGCGCGCCCGCCAACCGCGGACTGCTCGATGCCGCCGCGGCCCTGCGCTGGGTGCAGGAGAACATCGCCGCCTTCGGCGGTGACCCGGGCAACGTCACCCTCTTCGGCCAGTCGGCCGGGGCCACCATCGTCGGCGGCCTCCTCGCCATTCCTGAGGCCGCGGGCCTCTTCCGCCGGGCGATCGTCCAGAGCGGCAACGGCCTGGGGGCGTTCACCGGCGAGCAGGCCGCCCGCGTCACCGGGGCGGCGGCCGGGAACCTGGGCATCGCACCCCGTGTCGACGCCTTCGCGGAGGTCTCCGACGAGCGCCTGGTCGAGGCCGCCACCCGGCTCGCGGGCATCGACCTCCGGACCGTGACGCACCGCGACCCGCTGCTCGGGCTCAGCCCCTTCGGCCTCGTCCTCGCCACCCAGCCCGCCGAGGCCGTCGCCACCGGCCCCGGAACCGGCGTCGACCTGCTCATCGGAACCAACACCGAGGAGGCGAACCTCTACCTCGTGCCCGTGGACACGTACGCCACCTCGACCGCCGAGGACGTCGATGCCACGGCGGCCCGCTCGCACCCGGACCCGGCCCGGCTCGTCGCCACCTACCGCAAGACCCGACCCGGGGCGTCGCACGGCGCGCTGCGGTCCGCCGTCATGGGCGACGCGCTGTTCGGCGCGGGCAGTTGGGCCCTGGCCGACGCCCATGCCGCCCACGCCGGGTCCGCCACGTACGCGTACGAATTCGCCTGGCGCTCGCGCGCGCTGGACGGGCAACTGGGCGCCACCCACGCGGTCGAGCTGCCCTTCGTCTTCGACCTCGCGCACCTTTCCCGGCTGCGCGGGCCGAACGCCCTGCTCGGCCCCGACGAGCCGCCCGCGGACCTCGCCGCCCGCATGCACGGGGCATGGGTACGCTTCGCCGCCACCGGTGACCCCGGCTGGACCCCGTACGACACCGAGCGCCGAGCCACGATGCGTATCGACGCCGCATGGTCCCAGGACGACGATCCCCGCGGCCCGGAACGACGGGCATGGGTCAACTTCGAACAAATTTAGGGTCGTTGTGATCGCCCCTCCCGTCTGGTGCGGCTGCGCTGTCAGAGGTAGGTGGTAGAGCTAGACCACATGGGGGCTGTGCGCACCGGCCGGGAAAGCCCGGACGGTGCGCGGGGAGGGGGAGCCATGAGCACTCCGGCGGCGCTGCGGTTGCTGCGCGGTACCGATCTGCTGGACCTGACGTTCGGCTTCGCCGGACTGAAGGTCGAGGAGACCGGCGGGAACAGACGGCTGGTGCGCGCGGACCCGCAGGCGGACGGCTGGATCGCCGTCACCTTCGGGCCGCAGCACACGGCGGAGCAGGCATTCAGCGACGAAGTGCCGGGGGAGTCCCGCGCGCTGCCGGTGGGCTCGCTCATCAGCGGCCGGAGCGTCCTCGTCTTCGACGTGGGCCCGCAGGACGCGGTGCCCTTCTCCGAGGACGGCCTGCTCGACGCCATGCGACGGCTGCCGCTGCGCGTCGTGGACGCCGCGCGCGCACCGGAGACGGCGACGGCCCCGGCGCTCGGACCACCGCCCGCAGCCGGTGAGGACGCCGCGGCCCGGGCCATGACCCTGGTGCGGCTGCTCCGTACGACGGCCGAACTCACCGCCCGCCACGGCCCGGAAACCGCGCTCGCCCTCGCGCGGGCCGCGGGCGTGCCGACCGCTTCCGCCGGGGCCGCGGCGCCGCTCGCCGCGACCGGCCCGCAGGACCCGCTGGCCGACCCCGCCCACCCCCGCACCGGCATCGAACTGCCCTACCGGCTGTATCTGTCCCCCTCCCAGAAAGCCCGCTGGATCCACCGGGACCGGGTCCCCGCACCCGGTCCCGGCACCCGCATCGAGCTCTGGCACACCCGGCTCGACGCCGGTACGGTCCGCGCGGTCTGGAACCGGGAGCGCGGCGGCGACCCCGGCGCCCCGTACGCCTTCCGGCAGGCGCTGGAGCCCGAGGACCGCCGGGACATCGTGGACCTCACCACCGGCGCCGGTCTCCTCAAGCCCGACGGCACGCCGTACGTCCCGGAACCGGTCGCCGTACGGCTGCTGATGCTCTCGACGGCCGGCGGCTGGCTGGACGGTCTCGGCAGCTGGCCGCGGCGGCCCCGCGGCGTCTCGCTCTCCGAATGGCGCCACCGTGCCTCCATGGGCCGCGACCAGTACGTACGGGTGATGCGCGAGGGCTTCCTCTGCCCGTTCGGACACAAGGCGGTGTACGTCCGCGTCACGGAGCGGAAGTTCGACGACACCCGCGGCGCCTACCTGATCCAGCGCGAATTCGTGGTCGTCCGGCAGCCGTTGAAGACGTACGACCCGAACACCCCGCTGCCCGCCGGGACCGACCCCGCGAGCGACCTGGCGAACGTGCTGTTCCCCTTCACCAGCGTACGGCTCGACACCCCGCAGACACCGAACCTCGTCCCGCCCGCCGACCGGCGGAAGTTCTTCCCCGCCACACCCGCCGAGCAGCCCTTCCACTTCAAGGTCACCGCGGTGGACCACGGCGGCACCGCGGTGGAATTCCGTACGCCGCTGCTGTTCCTCGATGAAACCCTGGCCACCGGCGAGGGGCTGGCCGCCGCAGTCGCCGAGTACAACGCGCTGGACCGCAACCCGCCGGACCCGGCGGCCGCGGCCGGTGCCGTCGCGGTGGCGCACCCGCCCGAGGCCAGCGCCGACCTCCTCGGCCAGTCGGTGGCCCTCGCGCCCGTCCTGCGGCCCGACGACACCCGGCTCGACGTGGCCCGGATGGTGTGGGGCATGGCGGCGCCGCCCGCGCTGGCGGACCCGGCGCCGGGCCATCCGGCCGTGTCGAAGAACGCCCCGTTCCTGCCGCAGCTGCGCTGGGCACAGGCCGCCGTGCCCGCCGTGGGCCGGCTCAGCGGCAGGGACGCCACCGTGCCCGTCGCCTACGCGCAGCGATATGCCCTGTCCGGCTTCGACACCGTCGGCGGCCCGGTCCGCAAGGCCAACGCCGGGCAGGTCTTCCTCAGCCTGCTCACCCCCGCCGACCAGCCGCTGCGGATGGACTTCGGCGGGCAGCGGGACCGGTCCGGCGGCCTCACCGCACCCAGCATGATCGTGTCCGGACTGTCCCGGCTGACCGGGCCGGTCTCCGGCGTTCCGGTGGCGGGCGGGCAGGACGCGCTCGACCGCATCGCGAACGGCACCTTCAAGCCCGAGGAGTTCTTCCGCCCGCTGGACGTACTGGACGAGATCGGGCCCAGCCTGCTGGGTGTGGTCCCGCTGGCCCAGGTGATCAAGGGCGTGGAAGGGTTGGGCAAGGCCCTGAAGGTGCCCAACTTCTTCACCGAGACCGTCAGCGCGGTCACCGGCTTCCTCTCCGACCTCGGCCGCGCCCGGCAACTGCTCACCCACGAACTGGACCGCTATCCGCCGGCCGCCCGCCAGGTCGCCGACACGGCGGAGAAGTTCGCCACCGTCGTCGCCGACTTCGTCGCCCAGGGACTCGCCGGGCGCACCGGACCGATCACGATGCGGCAGGTGGACGACGCCTTCAACGCCTTCGCCGCCGCGCTGGCGGATCTGGCCGGCACCCTGCCCGCCGGTACGGACCCGGGCGTACGGACGCTGCTGACCCGCGTACAGCAGCAGATCGCGACCTGGACCCGGGCCGCCGGAGAGGTCGTCGCACTGCGCGACGCCGTACAGGCCGCCGCCAACGGCTTCAAGCTGCCGGAGACCGTCAACGCGCGGCTGGAGTGGAACCCCGACATCCAGCCCGTGCTTCTCGACGGCTCGCCGGTCTTCCTGCCGGACACCGGCGGGCGGCTGTCCCTCGTCGTGGACCTGCGCGGCTCCCTGCGCGGGGACCTGAGCGCCGGCGCCGACATCAGCTGCAGCCTGGAAAACTTCTCCCTCATCCTG
This sequence comes from Streptomyces sp. NRRL F-5755, assembly GCF_001279365.1. NCBI lineage: Bacteria > Bacillati > Actinomycetota > Actinomycetes > Kitasatosporales > Streptomycetaceae > Streptomyces > Streptomyces sp. NRRL F-5755. Next base: position 42,152 of record NZ_LGCW01000003.1, read on the forward strand.
GTGCCGAAGTTCAACGCGCTGCGGCTGAGCTTCGAACACATCCGCTTCGTCGCGCGCGCCGGGCGCAAACCCGACATCGACGTCGTCCTCAAGAGCGTCGACTTCATCGGCCCGCTCGCCTTCGTCCAGACGCTGCGCAAGCTGATCCCGGTGGACGGCTTCAGCGACCCGCCCGGCATCCAGGTCACACCGTCCGGCATCGTCGCCCGGTACGGGCTGCCGCTGCCGAACCTGGCCATCGGCGTGTTCAGCCTGGAGAACCTGCGGCTGGACGCCTATCTCGACCTGCCCTTCCTCGGCCGGTCACTGGAGATCGGGTTCGCCTTCTGCAGCCGCCAGGCCCCGTTCCGGCTCACCGTCTCGCTGCTCGGCGGCGGGGGCTTCTTCGGCATCGTGCTGACGCCGAAGCGAGTGGCCGTACTGGAAGCCGCCCTCGAATTCGGCGCGGCCGTCTCGCTCAACTTCGGGGTGGCCGGCGGCAGCCTGTCCGTCATGGCCGGCATCTACTTCCGCCTGGAGCTGGCCACCGGCGAAGCCCGGCTGACCGGCTACTTCCGGGCCCGCGGCGAGGTCGACGTCCTCGGCATCGTCTCCGCCTCCATCGAGATCTACCTCGACCTCACCTTCGAGACCGCGACCGGCACCGTCTACGGGCGCGCCAGAATCTCCGTCAGCGTGCACATCGGCTTCTGGTCGCAGTCGGTCACCATCGAGTGCGAGAAGCGGTTCGTGGGCAGCGGGCCCGCCCCCGCGCCGCTCGGCACGGCGGCCGAGGAGCCGCCGCGGCCACCCGCCTTCGCCGAGATGATGGCGCCCTACACCGATCCGGTCACCGGGGCCCGGCGCGACCCCGTCGCCGAATACTGCACCGCCTTCGCGGAGGTGAGCTGAGCCATGCCCGAGACGATCCGCTGGACCGTACTGCCCGACGGCCAGGCCGCCGACGGCACGCTCCGGCTGACCGTGCTGGTCAGCCCCCGCCTCACCGGCGGCACCCGGCTGGACGCCTTCGACGGCTTCCGGGACTGGCCGGACACCCTGCGCAGGTACGCGCCCGCGCTCCGGATCGAGTTCCTGGCACCCGACGCCACCGGACCCGGAGTCCTCGTCCCCACCACGGCCAGGACCGGGCGCTTCCCGCCGGCCGACAGCGTGCTGTGGGGCGAACTGTTCAAAGGCGACACGGTGGTCCGTGCGCCCGCCGGTGCCTTCGCCGCCGCGGCCGAACGGCCCCCGACGCTGCGCTCGTACCCCGCCGGGGCGGTCCGCGATCAGGTCACGGCGCTGTACGAGGCGGCGGTCAGCGCCACCGCGGCCCGCCGGGCGGAACCCCCGTCGGGCGGCGGCGCGGAGAACGGCGCGGCACTGACGGCCGGGCAGACCTCGGTCCCGGCCGCCAGTTGGGACCACCCCGAGAGCCGCGATCTCCGCGGCGTGCTGACCACCGCCATCCGGACCTTCGCGGGCCGGGTCGGCGCCGGCTATCCGCGCCTCGACGAACTCCTCGCCCGCCCGGCACGCAGCCGGCCCGGCGCCGCCGCGGACCCGAACCCGTACCGCCCCCGGCACATGAACCGCGCCGCGCGCGAGTACGCGGAGGACGGCGCGCTGCTCGGACTCGCCGAGATGTACCGGTTCTACGACCGCACGCCGCGATCTGCGGCGTCCGGAGCCGATACGGGCCAGGCAGCAGCCGAAGCCGAACCGCCGCCCGCGAAACCGGACTTCGACTTCCACACCGCGTGCGCCCTGCTCGCCGACTACCCGGAACTCCTGCGCCGCTTCGGCCTCGCCCTGGACCTGGTGGCCACCCCGCCGGCCGGGCTCGCCGACGGGTGGCAGGCCCGGGTGACCTTCACCGCCGCCCAGGGGCAGCTGAACACCGACGAGTCGCTGCGGCCCTGGACGGCGCTGCGCCACGTACCGGGCCGGCGCTTCGAACCGTACGCCGCCGACGACGGATTCCACGGCCACCGGATGCTCAAGCTGGGCGCCGACACCGTGCACGTCACGGACCTGGACCTGGACGGCGCCGCGATGAAATGCGTGGAGTTCTCCCGCGTCCTCGACCAGTACCTGAGCGGCACGAACGAGCCGGGCACGGCCGCCGCCGCGGATCCCACCGCCCTCCCCGCCCTGCACGGCGCGGGCCTGACCGTCGTCCACGACGACCGCGACCGGGCCCTGGCCGACCAGATGGAGGCCGACGCCCGGCACACGGCGGGCGTCGGCCCCGACAGCAAGCCCGTCGCCGCCGCGGTCCTGGATGCCGCGCACCTCGTCCGCGGCCTGCGCGTCGATGTCGGCCCGGCGGACGAGCGGACCGGGCGCGTCGCCGCCTGGTACCCGCTGTGCGCCCGTACGGGGGAGTACGCGATCAGGCGGCCCGGAGCGCCCGCCGTGCCGATCGGCGCCGCACCCGACGAAGGCCACGTCAAGGCGTCCGCCGTCACCCGGGACCGCGCCGACGACCAGCAGCTCTACGTCCACCAGGCGCTCTTCGGCTGGCACGGCTGGAGCCTCGCCGCGCCACCGCCCGGCCGGACCCTGGGCCCCGGCGACCGGCCGCAGGTGCCCCATCCCGAGATCTCCGACCGCTTCCCGCTCGCCGCCGCGTTCCGGCCGACCCCCGGCACCCTGCCCGCCCTGCGCTACGGCCGCACCTACCGGCTGCGCGCCCGCCTGGTCGACCTCGCCGGCAACAGCCTCGCCCCCGAGGCCCCCTCCGTGGAAGGCACCGCCACCGAGCCCGTCACCTACGGCCGCTGGGAACCCGTACCACCGCCCGTCATCGTGCCGAGGTGGCCGTTCCTGGAAGGCGAGTCGGAACCGCATCTGGTCATCCGCAGCACCATCGACGCGTCCGGACGGCCGCTGTCGCCCGGTGAGTGGGCCGCCCTGCGCAACGGACAGGTCCCCGACCACGAGCAGGTGTCGCCCGCCGACGGACTCGACCGCCGCTACCGCGCCTTCGACGAACGCCACCTGAGCCCGCCCAAGAGCTCGCTCCAGATGGCCGAACAGCACGGTGTGTACGACGCGGTCTTCGGCCCCGGCAAGCCGGACGCGCTGCGCCGCCAGTACTTCGCCGCGGCGTCCCGCGAGTCCGGCAGCTACCTCGACACGGTCGTCAGCCTCCCGGAGGACCCGCGCGTCATCCGCGACCTCAAGGCCGCCGGGGAGATCCACGTCGCCAAGCACAGCCCGCACGACATGTCCCCGCTGACCGAGCTGCCCGTGCCACGCGGCAGCGGCCTGCACACCGGCGAGTACGTCGTCCACGACGCCCCGCAACTGCTGCTGCCGTACCTGCCCGACGTGCCCGCACGCGGCATCGCCCTGCGCGGCCTGCCGGGCACGGGCACGGGGACGGACGCGGGACCCCACCGCACGTACGACTTCACCGGCACCTGGCCCCAGGCGAGGCCGCTGCGGCTGCGGATCGTGGAAGGGGACCGCCCGCCGGACCCGCCGACGGGCGGCGTCCTGACCGTGTACGTCCCCAAGGCGGAGGTGGTGACCGTCCGTCTGAGCTGCCGGATCGCCGAAGAGGACCTCCGGCTGTTCCGCGTCTGGCAGCTGCTCACCGCCTCGCCCCTGTGGAACGACCCGCTGCGCCTGACCCCGGACAAGCGGCGCGAACTGACAGTGGCGTCGGCGGCCGGCGAGAACTGGATGATCACGCCGTGGACGGAACTCACCCTCGTCCACGCCGTCGAGAAGCCGCTGGCGCCGCCGTCCCTGGCGGACCTGCGGTTCAGCCGTACGGCGGGGGAGACCTCCGCGCTCGTCGCGGGCGTGCTCTCCCTGCACGCCAGGAGCACCGGCCGGATCGACCTCGACGCGACCTGGCAGGAGTGGCTCGACGACGTCAAGGAGCCCGCGCCCCGGCGGGTGACCGGGTACGACCACGTGGGCGACCTCACGCCCGGCCCCCGCAGCGACACCTTCACCTTCAGCGGCGTACGGCACGAGTTCCGCGACACCCGCCACCGCAACGTCACCTACACACCGACCGCCACCACCCGCTTCCGCGAGTACTTCCACCCGGCGATCACCGACCGGCCCGAACTGATCACCAGCCGGGGGCCCGCCGCCTCCGGGCCCACCGGGCGGGGCTGGGCGGTCCCGGCCACCCGGCGCCCGGAGCCGCCCGAAGTGAGCCATATCGTCCCCACCTTCACCTGGGAACACGCCGTGGACACCGACGCGCACCGGGTGACCCGCACCCGCCGCGCCGCGGGCATCCGCGTATACCTCCGCCGCCCGTGGTTCAGCTCCGGTGACGACGAACTCCTCGCCGTCGTCCTCGACCCGGGCAGCCGCCTCCCGGCCGAACTCGTCACCCGCTGCGGCATCGATCCCGTATGGGCCGACGACTCCGTCCTGCCGCGGCTGCGCCCCGCCAACATCCCGAACGCGGCCGGGACCGCCACCGGCCGGACCCTGGCCGAAACCGTCGGCGGCACACCCGCCACGGTCTCGGTCGCCACCTTCGCCCCCGTCTTCGACGCACAGCTGGGCCTGTGGTCCTGCGACATCGACGTGAACCTCGGCGACCTCGCCGACAGCCCCGCGTACTCCCCCTTCCTGCGGCCCGCCCTCGCCCGCTACCAGCCGTACGCCGTCGACCCGCTCCACCTGTCGAAGGTGGTCACCGGGGAATGCGTCCAGCTGATGCCCGACCGCACGGTCACCGCGGCGATGACGGCGGACGGCCGGATCCACATCGAGCTGAGCGGCCCGGCGGCGGCCAACGACGTCGGCGAGTTCACCGGGCCGGGACACGACGGCGCCGCCGCGAGCCGCCGCGTCGTCGCCACCGTGCAGCAGCGGCCCCGCACCGCCGGCGACCTCGAATGGACGCCGACCGACGCCACCGCCGAACTCACCTGTACACCCCGCGGCACCGGTTTCGTCTGGACCGGCGACCTGACCCCGCCCCCGGGCCGCTTCCCGTCCCCCGCCCGCCACCGCCTCCTGATCGAGGAGTCCGAGACCTGCTTCACCGACCGCACCACGGCCACCGCCACGGTCACCGCGGGCGGCGTCACCCGCCCGGTGTCCCGGCGGCTCGTCCACGCGGACTTCTTCGCGCTGACGACGACGGTGTTCGGGAAGGTCGTACTGGAGGAATGAGGAGGCGGGGCTGCGCCGCCCGCCTCCTCGTCTCCCGGTCGGTGGTCGTCCGCGCAACCGTCTCACCTGGGCCTTTACCCGAGAGGCACGGCCGGAGGAAAAAGTCCGTACTCCCGGAGTGTGAGCCGCGCATGCCTGGACACAAGAGCGTCAGTGCTTCGGAACCGCAGGCACCCCGTCACAGAGGGGCCAGTCTGCCGTGTTCCGGCGAGTGGCCACTCGTAAGCCTGCGGACCACCCACCAGCGTCTAAGGAGAGCCGGCGATGGCCACCACCACGATCGCGCGCCACCACGGGCGCCGTGCCGACGACCCCGACACCACCGAAGAGATGCGGCTGCTGATCACGCTGCCGGACGGGCCCAAGAAGGAGCGGCTCCGGCAGCGGGTGATCACCGCCTGGCTGCCGCTGGCGCACCGGCAGGCGGTCCGGCTGCGGGAGCGCGGGGAGCAGCTCGACGACCTCAAGCAGGTCGCCGCGCTCGGCCTGGTCAAGGCGGTCGACCGATTCGATCCCGAGCGTGCCGACGCCTTCGAGCAGTTCGCCATCCCCACCATCACCGGCGAACTCAAGCGGCACTTCCGCGACCACACCTGGGACGTGCATGTGCCCCGGCGCACCCAGGAGCTGCGCAACAAGGTCCGCAAGGCCGTGCGCGAGCTGAGCACGACCCTGGACGGGCGCTCGCCGACCGTGGCGCAGATCGCCCGGCACGCCCGGCTGACCGAGGAGGAGGCCGTCCTCGGGCTGGAGGCCCTGGAGACCTACCGGACGCTGTCGCTGGACGTGGCCCTGGACCGCAGCGGCGACAACGACGACTACACCCTCAAGGACACCCTCGGCTCGGCCGACGGCCGCTTCGGGCTCATAGAGGACCGCGAAGCCGTCAAGCCCGCCCTGGCCCGGCTGCCCGAACGGGAACGCCGCATCCTGTACCTGCGGTTCTTCAAGGACATGACGCAGAGCGCCATAGCCGCCGAGCTGGGCCTGTCCCAGATGCACGTCTCGCGCCTGATCAGCCGGGCCCTGGCCCGGGTGCGCGCCGAGGTCACCCGGAAGGCGGACGAGGGGCACCGGGCCGCCGCGTGACGGCGCTCCCGAGGGGCGGGCACCGTATCGCGGAACCGGAATCCGTGGGACAACTGGGATAACTCAGCGCGCTCCGCCTGCCCCCGGGCGCCGCCGGCCCGTCCGGCCCCGGCGGCGCCCTCCCCGGTGTCCCCTCCCCGCTCACCGCCGAGTCCCCGCACCCCTGCGCCCCGCCGACGCAGGAGCCTGACGCGGACACCGCTCACCTCGCCCACCAAGACGGCCAATTCCGCTCAGCGGCAACGGAATTCCCGGCGGAAACTCCTGTACGCACGGGCGAATGTCGCGTTTTCGAGGTGGACCCTTACACCCGCGTCGGTAGAGTGCTCCATGCGCGAATCACAGCTTGCCGTCTACAGGAACGGAGAGCGGAATGGTCGCCGGTGTCATAGCGCAGAAATCGGACCAGTGGTTCAACCTGGCGGACGTCAACGGTAATGGCTACATCGAGGAGGACGACCTCCGGCAACTGGCCGAACGGACGCTGACGCACTTCGGTTACAGCAAGGAGAGCCCCAAGTGGGCGCGCCTGCACGAGGCGTATGCCAAAGCCTGGCAGATCATGTATGAATTGACCGACACGGACAAGGACAACAGGATTTCGCGGACCGAGTTCCAGGGTTACATGGACCGCAACGCGAAGCCGTCCACGGCCGACGGTCTGCTCCGTCCGATCACGGACGCGGAGTTCGACGTGGCGGACAGGGACGACGACGGGTACCTGTCCCCGGACGAGTACGCCGAACTGCTGCGTGCGTTCGGTCTGTCGACCCGCGACGCCCGGACCGGCGCCCGCAGCATCGACACCGACAGCGACGGTCGCATCAGCCGCGAGGAGTATTTCGTGGCCTGTCGTGACCTCTACTCCAGGGAAGCCGCGGACGACCGCAGCAGCCAGGTGTTCGGGCCGCTGACCCGTACCTGAAATCCTGGCGGAGACGAACAGCGGAATTCGCGGTCGGCACGCGGAATCCGGGCGGAGACCGGGCTGGGCCCGGCCTCCGCTTTCCGTCTGCTCACCAGGTGACCGGCAGCTCCTCGATCCGCCGGATGATCAGGTCGGCGCGCCATGGCAGCTCCTCGTCCGGCGCGGCCAGCCGCAGGCCGGGGTGGCCGAGCAGGGCGGCCACGGCCACCTTCACCAGCATCCGCACCAGCGGCGGCCCCATGCAGTGGTGGGTGCCGTGGCCGAAGGACAGGTGCGGGTTGCCGCCGCGGTGGAAGTCCAGCCGCTCCGGCTCGGCGAACATCCGCGGGTCGTGGTTGCCGGCCGGCAGCGCGGGCAGCACCTGCTCACCGGCCCGTACGAGGGTGCCGCCGACCTCCACGTCCTCGGTGGCGTACCGGGCGAAGGTGACGTGCGAGGGGAACGGCGCGTAGCGCAGCAGCTCGTCGGCCGCCCGCGGCAGCAGGTCCGGGTCGGCCGCCAGCTCCCGGAAGTGGGCGGGGGAGGAGAGCAGCACGTAACAGGCGTTGGTGAGCTGGGTGGTGACGTTGTCGACGGCGAGCAGAATGTCGTTGACCAGCTCGCCCAGCTCCTCCATCGACAGCCCGTCGTCCTGGCCCAGCCGGGCCACCAGGCGGCTGACCAGGTCCTCCCGCGGCCGCTGCCGGCGGTCGGCGATGAGCCGGGCCGTGTAGCGGGAGATCTCCTCGATACGGGACTCCACCACGTCGGCGGGCAGGCCGGTGCCCGCGAACCCCTCGAACCAGTCGAGGAAGACCGCCAGGTCCTCTTCGGGGATGCCGATCAGCGGACACAGGATGGCCACGGTGAGCGGCTTGGTGTACGCGGCGGCCAGGTCGGCCGGGGGCGGCTCGGCCGTACAGCGGGCCAGCAGCCGCCGCGCCTCCCCGGTGGCCAGTTCCTCCAGGTCACGGATGTGCTCGGCGTTGAACTTGAGGCCCTGGGCGAGGGCCTTGCGCAGGCGGGGCTGCTGGGGCGGATCGGTGTTCAGGATGCTGTCCTGCAGCGGCAGCGGGGTCAGCCGCGCCTCGTCGCTGCCCGGCGGGGGCGTGCGGACGAACCGCCGGTCCCGCAGGACGAAGCGGATGTCCGCGTAGCGCGTCACCAGCCAGGCGTGGTCACCGTACGGCGGCCGGATCCACGTCAGGCCGGGGCGGCTGCGGCAGTCCTCGTATTCCGGATCGACGGTGAGCCCGGACGGCTCGGAAAAAGGGTAATCGATGGGTTCGGGGTGTGTGTCCACGGAATCTCCAGTACGGAAGTAGGAGCCCTGCCCGCGATCGTCTTTCCCCGGTGCCGGTGCCCCGGGTGTGCGGTGCTTTCCGTGCCTGCGGCGCGTCCGGGTGCCACCCGGCGCGGCAACTCACCGGAAAGACGTTAGTGCCGCCGTGCCGCCGAGGGGCGACCCCTATTGGTCATTTCCCGGGCCGTACGCGGAAGGTGGCCGATTCTGCCGGAGCGCGAGGTGCGGAACGGAACGCGCGAGGTGTCGAAGGGGATGGTGGGATGCAATCGAATTGCCCCGCCGGGTACGTCGGCGGCGGCCCGCCCGGAGCGTTCCGGCCGGGTGCCGACGGGTGGCCAAAACCGTTGCTTGACGCCCGCCCGGCCCTCGGCAACTCTTGCAGCCGGATGCCGGACCTCCAGGAGCGCTCCCGGCATCGCGTTGTTTTCGTACCGCCGGACTTCCGGCGCCGCGGGGTGGCACCGCATTGCCCGCGCGGCTGCCCGTACTTGCATTTTCGCGTGCCGGCAGCGGGAAGAGGGAGGAGGGCAGCGGCAGGCGGTCCCGGCCGGTCCGTAATTCGGTACAGATCACGACGGAGGGTATTTCCGCATGTCCGCCGAACCGAGTTGGACCGGGGCCTTTTCCCACCAGGAGATCGAGCGCACCTACGCCATGCTCACCGTCCTCGAAGAGGACGCCGCCGGGCCCGACCGGCATTTCGGCCTGTGGACCGGCGCCGACGACCCGGCGACCGTCGAGGAGGCCACCGAGCGGCTGACCGCCCTGGTGCTCTCCCAGCTCGACGCCGCCCCGGGCAGCCGCGTCCTGGACGTGGGCTGCGGCAACGGCCGACCCGCCGTCCGCCTCGCCGAGACCTCGGGCGCGAGCGTCGTCGGCATCGACATCGACGACCGGGCCCTGGCCGCCGCGTCCGCCTACGCCCGGCAGCTCGGGCTCGGCCACGCGGTGCGCTTCCAGCACGCCGACGCGCTGCGGCCGCCGTTCGAGGACGGCTCCTTCGACGCGGCGCTGGCCTTCGAGAGCACCCCGCACTTCGACGTCGCGGAGCTGTACGGAGCCCTGTCCCGGGTGCTGCGGCCGGGCGGCCGGCTCGTCGTCGAGACCCCGTACGTCCGCGGCCGGATCACCCCGGACCTGCTGGACCGCATCGGCCCCTACCTCAGCCTGCTGAACGCGGTGTCGCTGGACCCGCCGCACACGCACCTGGCGGCGGCCCGCGAGGCCGGGCTGCACATCACCGAACTCCGGGACCTCACCGAGAACGTACGGGGCTCCTTCGGCCGGCTGCTGGCCCGGCTCGAAAAGGTCCGCGCCCGCCTGGCGGACACGCTGGGGGACGAACAGGCCGGCCGCCTCCTCGCGGCCTTCGCCGGCTGGGCCGAGGCGCCCGAGGTCGGCGCCATCCTCATGACCTTCACCAGGACGGAGCACTGACATGGCGGACGTGACCGTGATCGGCACCGGTGTGATCGGCTCGGGTGTGGTCCGGGCCTGCGCCGCGGCCGGCCTGGAGGTGGCGGTGTGGAACCGCACCGGGCGGCGCGCCCGGGACGTGGCGGCCGAGAGCCCGCGCATCCGGGTCCACCCCACCGCGGCCGGGGCGATCGGCGCCTCCCGGACCACCCTGCTGTGTCTGCTCAACTACCCGGTCACCCACCAGGTGCTGGAGGAGTCCGGCGCCGACCTGTCCGGGCGGCTGGTCGTCCAGCATTCCAGCGGCGTGCCGGAGAGCGTCGGGCCGCTCCAGGGCCGAGTGACCGATGCCGGGGGCCGCTACATGGAGGCGGCCATCCTCAACTACCCGGACGCCATCGGCACCGACGCCTGCTTCACCGTCTACGGCGGGGCGCCGGAGGACTTCGCCGAGCTGGGCCCGGTGACCAAGGCGATGTCCGGCCACCAGGTGCACCTGCACGCCGAACCGCGCTATGCGAAGGCGTACCACGTCGTGGCCAGCGCCTTCTACTACGCGTTCGTCAGCGGCTTCCTGGAGTGCGCGGCGATCGCCGAGCACATCGGGGTACCGCTCGGCGCGTTCGCCGACTCGGTGCCGCTGTACGACCCGGGCTTCGAGAACACCGTACGGGTCGGCCTCGACCTGATCGAACGCGGCGACTACCACTTCGAGCAGGCCCCGCTGACCACCCACATCGACGTCCTGGAGAACCTGACCGGAGCGGCCGAGAGCGCCGGGATCGACGCCTCGTACCTCAAGGCCCTGCGCGACCGGGTGCGCACCGCGCTGGACCAGGGCCACCGGCGCGAGCACATCGCCATCCTCACCGAACAGTTCCGTGCCCGCCGGGGCGCCGCCCCACGCCCGATGGAGGGCGCGTGACGGGCGGCGGCCGGGCAGGGGAGGGCGCGGTCGCGCTCTTTCGGCAGCGGGCGCGCGCGGTGCCCGGGCGCACCGCGCTGGAATACCCCGGCGGCCGGCTGACCTACGCCGAACTGGACGGCCGGGCCCGCGCCCTGGCCGCCGAACTGGCCCTGGCCGGAGTGCGGCCGGGCGACACCGTCGGCGTCACGATGGAGCGCTCGCCCCTGCTGCCCGTGGCGGTGCTGGCCCTCTGGACGGCGGGCGGCGCCCATGTGCCGCTGCCGGCCTCGTACCCGGCCGCGCGCAACCGGACGGTGCTCCGGGAGGCCGGGGTACGGACGGTGCTCACCGACCGGGAGCCGGACCCCGACGTGCTGTCCGGCCCCGCCGGGGACGCGGTGACCTGCGTACGCCTGACGGACCGCACCCTCCGGGCGCCCGCACGCCCACCCGCGCCGGCCGCCCCGCCCGGCCACGCCGCCGGTTCCGAAGACCTCGCCTACGTCCTGCACACCTCGGGCTCGTCCGGCGCGCCCAAGGGCGTACGGATACCGCACCGCGCGGTCGTGAACCTCGCGCGCGGGCTCCAGCACGTCTACGGCGATCTGGACGGCGCGCGCGTGCTGCAGTTCGCGCCGTTCACCTTCGACGTGTGGATCTGGGAGCTGGCCATGAGCCTGCTCAGCGGCGGCACCCTCGTCGTCCCGCGCGCCGACGTGCCTCTGCACGGGCCCGAACTCAGCCGAGTTTTACGTGAGTTGGACATCAGTCACCTCTCCGGCGCCGCCTCGCTGGTGGCGACGCTGCCGGAGGAGGAGCCCATCCCCGTCACCACCCTGACCTCCGGCGGCGAGCCGCTGCCCGAGTACCTGGTACGGCGCTGGGGCGGCCGGGTGCGCCTGTTCAACGCGTACGGGCCGACCGAGGCGGGCGTCTGCGCCACCATGGGCCGATGCCGCCCCGGACAGGGCACCCCGGGCATCGGGCACCCGCTGCCCGGCGTCTCCGTACACCTCCTGGACGAGCGGGGAGCCCCCGTACCGGACGGGGAACCCGGCGAGGTCCACATCGGCGGCCCCGGCGTCGGACTCGGCTACCTCGACCGCCCGGCGGAAACCCGGCGCCACTTCGTCCCCGACCGCTTCGCGGCGGACCGCCCCGGCCGCCTGCTCTACCGCACCGGCGACCTGGCCCGCCGCCTCCCGGACGGCTCCTACCTGTTCCTCGGGCGGATCGACGCGCAGCTCAACGTCCGCGGCTACCGCATCGAGCCCGGCGAGGTGGAGGCGGCCCTGCTGCGCCACCCGGACGTCACCGCGGCCGCCGTGACCGCGACGCGCGGCGCGCCCGACGGCTCCGTACCGCCGCCGGGACCGGACGGCCCGCCACCCGTCGGCGGCACCGACCGGCTCACCGCGTACGTGCAAGCCGCCCCCGGCACCACGGTCACCGGCGCCGCGCTGCGCCGGCATCTGTCCGCGCTGCTGCCCGCCCACCTGGTGCCGTCGTCCTTCGTCCTCGTGGACCGGCTGCCGCTCACCGCGCACGGCAAGATCGACCGTACGGCCCTGGCGGCGCCCGCGGTACGGCGGTGCACCCCGCAGACCAGGCGCGACACCGCCGGCCCCGGGCGGGAACGGGACGTGGCGGAGCTGGTGGCCACCGTGCTGGGCCTGGACGAGGTGGCCCCCGACGACGACTTCGCCGATCTCGGCGCCACCTCGCTCGACATGATCCGCATCCAGGCGGCCGTCACCGCGCGCTGGGGCATCCGGCTGGCCGCCGCCGACTTGATGGACGCCCGCACGGTGCGGCGACTGGCCGCGCTCCTCGACCGTACGCGCAACGGCGCCCGGGGCGCGGGCACCGCACCGCCCGGCGCCGCGCGCGCTCCCGGGCACCCTCTACCGGCCGTACGCACGGTGAAAGGCGGATTCAAGTGACCGCAGCGCGCAGCGAGCCGGCGGGCGGGGACAGCGGGCCCGTGACGCCGTCCGGCAGCGGGCCCGCAGCCTCGTCCGGCCGTGACCCGCAGGCCGTACCGGACCCCGCGCCCGGGCCCGGTCCCGCCCGGCGGGAGACCGATGTCGCGGTCGTCGGCATCGCCTGCCGCTTCCCCGGCGCCACCGGCGCGGACGAGTTCTGGCGCATGATCAACGAAGGGCGGCGCGGCATCGGGGAACTGACCCCCGAGCAGCTGGCCGAGGCGGGCGCCGGGCCCGCGCGCCTGGCCGACCCCGCGCTGGTGCCCGCCGCGGGCATCCTCTGGGACGCCGACCGGTTCGACTCCGCGTTCTTCGGCTACTCCGCGCGCGAGAGCGCCGTCATGGACCCCCAGCAGCGGATGTTCCTGGAAGCCGCCTGGCACGCCCTCGACGACACCGGCCACGACCCCGAACGGTTCCCCGGACGTGTCGGCATCTACGCGGGCCAGACCGTCGGCACCCACCGCACCCCGGACAGCTCCGTCTTCCTCGGCACCTCGGCGGACCTGCTGATGGCCGCGGACGACAAGGACTTTTTGCCGACCCGCGCCGCCTACAAACTGGGCCTGACCGGGCCCGCGTTCGCCGTGCAGGCGGCCTGCTCCACCTCGCTGGTCGCCGTCCACGTCGCCTGCCGGGCGCTGGCGGCGGGCGACTGCGACCTGGCGCTGGCCGGGGGCGTGTCCTGGTCGCCGTGGCGCCGCCAGGGCTATCTGCGCCGCGCGGGCGGCGTCTGGTCGGCCGACGGATACGTCCGCTGCTTCGACCGGGACGCCTCGGGCTTCGTCTCCGGCGACGGGCTGGGCATCGTGGCCCTGCGCCGCCTCGCCGACGCGCGCGCCGACGGGGACCGCGTCTACGCCGTGATCAAGGGCAGCGCCGTCAACAACGACGGCAACGACAAACTGAGTTACGCCGCGCCCGGCGTCCCCGGGCAGCAGGCCGTCATCGAAGCGGCGCTGCGGGACGCGGCCGTCCACCCGGACAGCATCGGTTACGTCGAGGCGCACGGCACAGCCACCGCGCTGGGCGACGCCATCGAGGTCACCGCCCTGACCCGCGCCTACCGCGCGGCCGGCGCCACCGGCCGCGGCACCTGCCGGCTGGGCTCGGTGAAGGCCAACATCGGACACGCCGACGCCGCCGCCGGGGTGGCCGGGTTCATCAAGGCCGCCCTCATGGTCCGCCACGGCCGCATCCCGCCCACTCCGAACGCCCCGTTCCGCCCCAACCCCGACATCGACTTCGCCACCGGCCCGTTCGTGCCCGCCGTGGCGGCGGAGGACTGGCCGCATACGTCGGCGCCCCGCCGTGCCGCCGTCAGCGCCTTCGGCGTCGGCGGCACCAACGCCCACGTCATTCTCCAGGAACCGCCCCCGGCCCGGCCGCCCGCGCCCGCCCGGCCCTGGCAGCTGCTGGCCTGGTCGGCGCGCGACGAGCGGGCGCTCGACGCGATGGCCGCCGCGCACCCCCGTACGCTGCGCGGCCTGCGCGACGAGGAGTTCGCCGACTACGCCCGCACCCTGGCCGTCGGGCGGCGCCGGCTGCCGCTGCGCCGCGCCGTGGTCCTGCGCGACCGCGCCCACGCGCTGACGGAATCCGCCTTCCGCACGGAAGCGGCGCTGCCGCGCGAAGGGCGCGCGGGCGAGGTGGCGTTCGTCTTCCCCGGCGGCGGTTCGCAGTACCCGGGGATGGGACGCGGGCTGTACCGCGACGAACCGGTGTTCCGGGAGACCGTGGACACCTGCCTGCGGCTGCTGCCCGACCGGGAGGCAGCCCGGCGCCTGCGCGCCTGGTGGCCCGCCGGGCCCGGCGCCGAGTCCGCGGCGGACATCCCGCCGGACGCCGACAACGATCCGCGCGTGGCGATGCCCGCCGTCTTCATCACCGAGATCGCCGTCGCCCGGCTGCTCGGCTCCTTCGGCGTGACGCCCACCGTCCTGATGGGCCACAGCCTCGGCGAGTACGCCGCCGCTCACCTCGCGGGCGTACTGTCCCTGCCGGACGCGCTCACCCTCGTCAGCAGCAGGGGCCGACTGCTGTCCGGCATCGACAACGGCGCCATGCTGGTCGTCCGCGCCGACGCCCGCGACCTCGAAGCCTTCCTCGGTGACGGCGTCTGCCTCGCGGTGGTCAACGGACCCGACGCGTGCGTCCTGTCCGGGCCCGCGCCCCGCATCGAGACGGTGTGCCGCCGCCTGACCGCGGAGGGCATCGCCTGCAACGTCCTGCAACTGGCCACCGCCGCACACTCCGCGCTCGTCGAGCCGGTGCTCGGCGCCTTCCGCGCCGTGGTGCGCGGCATCGCCCTGGACCGGCCCGCAGTACCGCTGATCTCCAACGTCACCGGCACCGCCGACGCCGATTTCACCGACCCCGAGTACTGGGTCGGCCACCTCAGGGAGACCGTCCGCTTCGACCTCGGGCTCGCCTGCCTGCGCGACCACGACCCGCGCGTCCTGCTCGAAGCGGGTCCCGGCACCACCCTGACCACGCTCGCCCGCACGCAGGGCCTCGACCGGGGCGTGCCCGCCATGCGGCACCCGCTGGAGGAACGCGACGACCGCGAGGTGCTGCTGACCGCGCTTGCCCGCACCTGGGAAGCGGGCATCGACGTCGATCTGGCCGCGCTGTGGCCGTCGCCCGGCCCGCGGGTGCCCGCGGCGCCGTACCCCTTCGCGCCCACACGGCACCGCCCGGCGGCGGCCGTCGCTCCGGCATCGGGTCAGGCAGCCGGGCCCTGGTACGGGATCGCCTGGCAGCGCGACCTCGCACCGGAACCGGTCCGCACGGGTACGGAAGTCACCGGTCACCGCTGGGTGCTGCTCCACGACGGGAGCCCGTTCGCCGACGCGCTGCGCCATGAACTCGCGGAATGCGGCGCGCCGTTGACCACGGTCCTCCCGGACACCGGAGTTGCGAGGCACCGTCACGACCGGGACGGTGAACGGGCCGTCACCCTCGACCCGTGCGCCGCCGACCAGTACGCCAAGGCCATCGAGACCGCCGGGGGAGACCCCGGCCTCCCGCTGCGGATCGTCAGCACCTGGAACGGGGCGCCGTCCCACGCGGCCTGTCCGCCGCTGAGCGACCTCGCCGGACTGGCCCGCGCGCTCGCGACACCGGCCAGCGGCACCGAACTGTGCCTGGTCACCCGAGGGGCGCTGGAGATCACCGGCAGCGAGGACCTCGACCCCTGGGCAGCGCTCACGGTCGGCGCGGCGGGCGCGCTGCGCGCGGAACTGGGCGACGCCGCGACCGTACGGGTGGTGGACATCGACGGGCGGGGCGCGGCGGCCGACGGCGGACCGGCGGCCCGCGATCTGGCCCGCGACCTCCTGCGCGAATTCACCCGACCGGCGGAATCCGGACCGGTCGGGCTGCGTGCCGGACGCCGCTGGCTGCGCCGGTTCGAGCCGCTCCGTACGCCACCCGTGGCCAACGGAACGGCCCTGCGGGACGGCGGGCGCTATCTGATCACCGGCGGTACGGGCGGCATCGGACGGCTGCTCGCCGGGCACCTGCTCCGCGACCACCACGCCCGCGTCGTCCTCCTCGGGCGCGACCCGGACGCGGTGCGCGCCACGGCGGACGAACTGTCGGAGCTGCCCGGTGAACTCCTCGCCGTCAGCACCGACATCACCGACGCCGCGCGGACCCGCGACGTGCTGCGCGAGGCGCTGCGGCGCTTCGGCGGCCTGGACGGCGTCGTCCACGCGGCCGGTGTACCGGCGGGCGGCCTGGCCCAGCTGCTGACCCCGGACACGGTGGCGGAGGCGCTGGCAGCCAAGACCACCGGCACCGTCACCCTCGCCGACGCCCTCCGCGAGACCGGCGCCCGGCCGGACTTCGTGCTGCTCTTCTCCTCCCTGGCGGCGTTCTCGCAGGCCCCCGGCCTGTCCTGTTACGGCGCTGCGAACGCCTTCCTGGACACCTACGCGCACGCCGCGGCCCGTACCGAGGGCCCCGCGGTCCTCGCCGTGAACTGGGACCGCTGGAACGGCGTCGGCATGGGGCGGGAAGGCGAGCGGCGGCAGCGCGCGCTCGGGGGTGGGGCACCGCTGGGCGGGCTGGAACCGGCCGATGCGCTGGCCGCGTTCGAGCGGTGCCTCGGTGCGCTGTCGCTCGGGCAGGTGGTCGTTTCCGTACTGCCGCCGGATACGGTCACCGGGCCGCCCGGAAGGGATGACGCTGGACGGGATGGCGGCGCCGAGCCGCAGGCCGATGCCGGCGACCGGCCCGACGAGGCGCCGGATGCCTCGCTCTCCGGCCCCGACGCCACCCCATGGAGCCCCCTCGAACGCGAGGTCCTGCGCATCTGGCAGGACGTGCTCGGCAACGAGGAAGGCATCGGCCTGCACGACGACTTCTTCGCCCTCGGCGGGCACTCCCTGGCCGCCCTCCAGGTCGTCCAGCGCTGCCAGGACAGCTTCGGCGTGGACCTCTCCGTCAAGACGGTGTTCCTCGCGCCGACCGTCGCGCTCCTGGCCGCGGAACTGGAGGCGGCGCGCGGTACGGCCGTACC
Organism: Streptomyces sp. NRRL F-5755; assembly: GCF_001279365.1. NCBI lineage: Bacteria > Bacillati > Actinomycetota > Actinomycetes > Kitasatosporales > Streptomycetaceae > Streptomyces > Streptomyces sp. NRRL F-5755. The sequence continues at coordinate 59,426 of NZ_LGCW01000003.1, forward strand.
CGGCCCCGAAGGCCCCGCCCCCGCCCCCGAGCGGAAGGACCCCGTATGACCGGCGTATCCGCCCGCGAACCCGCAGCGGGCCGCACCGACGCCTCCCGGTGGCTGCTGCGCCGCCGGGTGCTGCCGGACCCCGGACTGCGGCTGATCTGCTTCCCGCACGCCGGGGGCGCCGCGACCTTCTTCCACGGGTGGCAGGACCGGGTACCGCCCGGTACCGAGGTCGGCGCGGTCTGCTACCCGGGACGGCAGAACCGGATCGCCGAGCCGCCGCTCACCTCCATGGACGACCTCGCCGACCAGGTGCACGCGGCGCTGCGCGGACTACTCGACCGCCCGCTGGCGCTCTTCGGGCACAGCATGGGCGCGGTCGTCGCATACGAGGTGGCCGTACGGCTCGCCGAACGCGACGGCATCGCACCGGTGGCCCTGCTGGTATCCGGGCACGGCGCCCCGTATCTGTGCGCGGCCGGGCCGCCGCCGGACACCGCGGCGGACGACCGGGAGATCGCCGAACTGGCGATGGCCGCCGACCCGGCGCTGCGCGGCTCGCCCCAGCTGCTGGACCTGGTCATGCCGGTGCTCCGCGCCGACCACGCGCTGCTCCGCGCCTACCGGCCCGTACGCACCCCGCGGCTCACCGCGCCGATCGTCGCCTACCGGGGCGCGGACGACCCCAGGGCGAGCGAGGACGACATGTGGTCCTGGCGCGCCATGACCAGTGCCGCCTTCCGGCTCCGTACCCTGCCCGGCAACCACTTCTACCTGGCCACCGAGGAGGCCGGGCTGGTGGCCGATGTCATGGACGCCTGCCGGGGCGGTGCGAACGGCGACGCCGCCGGCACCGCGACCGGCCCGGCCACCGCGGCCACCGCCTCCGCCGTACCGCTGTTCGTGCGCCGCTCCGGCGCCTGCCCCTTCGACCCGGCGGAGGACTTCGCCCGGCTGCGCGCCGAGCGGCCGGTGGTCCGCACCACCTTGCCGACCGGCGCCCGCGCCTGGATGGTCACGCGCTACGCCGATGCCCGCCGCGTCATCGCCGACCAGCGGCGCTTCAGCTCCCGGGCCGCCGTGAACGGACCGGTGCCGCCCCCGGAACCGGCGGAAGGCTTTCCGCCGCCGCGGCCCGGCGTCTTCTACACGTACGAGCCCGAGGAGCACGGCCGCATCCGCCGGATGCTCACCCCGGAGTTCAGCGCCCAGCGCGCCCGGGTCCTGGAGCCGCGCGCGGAAACCCTGGCCGACCGGCACCTCGACGCCATCGAGCGGGCCGGGCCGCCCGCCGATCTGATCACCGGCTTCGTGCTGCCGGTGCCGCGGCTGCTGTTCCTGGAACTGCTGGGCGTGCCCCTTCGCGACGCCGGGCGCCTCCACCACGACCTGGCGCTCCTGCACGACTTCCACCCCATCCACGAGGCGCAGGCGGGAGCGTTCCGCCGGCTCGACGCGTACCTGCGGGAACTGGTGGAAACCGTACGCGCCACACCCGGCGACAACGTCCTCGGCCACGTGGTCACCGCGCACGGCGCCGAGCTGAGCGACGACGAACTCGCCGGAATCGCCTGCCAGTTGCTGCTGGCCGGATACGCGACGATCGCCGGCACCCTGGGCCTGTCCCTGCTCGCGCTGATCCTCGATCCCGTACAGGCGGAGCTGGTGCGCGACGGGCGCGCCCGGCCCGACCGGATGGCCGAGGAACTGATCCGCCACCTGTCGGTGGTGACCTTCGGCAAGGTCTTCCAGGCGAAGCAGGACGTCACGATCGCGGGCCAGGACATCGCGGCGGGTGAGTACGTGCTGTGCCACCTGCCCTCCGCCAACCGCGACCCGGCGCTGGCCGACGGCCTCGACCGCCTCGACGTCACCCGCGAACCGACGCCCCACCTCGCCCTCGGCCACGGCGCACACCACTGCCTGGGCGCCGAACTGGCCCGGATGGAACTGCGGGTCTGCGTGCCCCGCGTCCTGCGGCGGCTGCCGGGTCTCCGCCTGCGCGTCCCCGTCGAGGAGCTGCGCTTCACACCGCTGAACGCCGCGTACGCAGTGGAGTCCCTGCCGGTCGCCTGGTGAGCGCGGGCGCCGCACGGCCGCACGGCGCAGCCCTTCGCACCGGGGAACGGGCGAAGGGCTGCGGGCCGATACGGCCGGATGTGCGTGGTGGAACGGGGCGGCGAGTGGTCAGCGCACCCAGTGGTGGAAGTAGTACTTGTGCTTGTGGAGGTCGCTGACCTTCGTGTGCGAGGCGGCGCTGGCCTCACCGACGGAGGCACCGCCGGGCCCGCCGGCGTTCACGCCCTCCTTGTGGGCGGCCTGCCAGTGGCTGGCGGTGTGGTGGTGGTAGTGCTTGCCACCGCCGCCCGAGGGGGCGGCGGCCGCGGGAGCGGCGGCGACGAATCCGGCGGCGAGGACGCCGACGGCGGCTATCGCGATGCGACGCATGATCTCTCCTTATGGAGCGGGGTTGTTGACACGACTCTCACCCGCCACCGTCCCGCCCGCACCCCGGGACCCGGCCGGCGAAGGGGGCCGCAACCCCGCAGAACCGCCGCTGACGGCCCGCTCCGCCGCCCGGCCCGGGCACTTCCGGGGCCTCGTCCGTCCGGGTGACCGCGGGGCTCCGCGGGAGCGCCGCGGACGGCCCCGCAAGATCGCCGTGCACGCTTGCGCAAGGCCGCTGCGCACATCGCCGTACCGCCGCTGAACCGCCGTACCGTCGCTAAGAAGGCCCGCCCACGCTGATGCCAGGACCCTCCGGAGGGGCGTCCCGGTCGTGCGGTTTGAGCTCGATCTCGATGCGGTGGGTGCTCTCCCGTGCGAGCGCGCCGCCGGCCTCCGCGGTGACCACGCCGATCCGCAGACCGCCTCGGCCCGAGCCCTCACGGCGGACCTGGACGGCGAACTCCACGTTGACGCGTTCCACCAGGAACCGCAGCCGGCTCCGCTCGCCTTCGCGCTGCGCCGTCTCCAGCTCCTCGCGAATGCGGCCGATCACGTCCGACAGGCCCGCGGTCTCCGCACCGTCGGCCCCGCCCCGCCCGCCGTTCGCGCCCATCACGGACCTCCCGTCACGCGGCGGGGGACGGTTGTCACCCCCCGCGGCTATCGTCAGGAGTATGAGGGAGCTCGGGGGAACTTCCAACTACTCCTCAGGTGACGGATGCTGGCGGGTCCGGTTGTTCCAGGGGGAGCGCCGGGGCGCCACACCGCTCGGCGCGGGCGTGCTGCTGCCCGGCGCCCTGGTCCTCACCTGCGCCCACGTCGTCCTCGCCAGACGCGCCCCCGCCACGGACGGCCGCCCGCCCGCCCCGCCGCTGCCCCTGGAGAAGGTGTACGCCGAATTCCCCGGCGCCCCGGACGCGGTGCCCCGCCCTCTGGCGGCCGAGGTGCTCACCCGGCATCTGAGGCCGCCGACCTCCCGGTTCAGCGCCGACATCGCGCTGCTGCGGCTGGCCGAGGAGCCGCCGGTGGAGCCCGCCGTGCTGCACCGGCAGGTCCCGGCGCGCGACGAACGGGTGCACACCGTCGGCTATCCGCAGGACCTGCCCGGCGGCGAGCACATCACCGCGCGGCTCATGGGCCGCGGCGGCCCCGGCCACGAACCCGAGTGGGTCCAGCTCGACCCGGAGTCGGCGCCCTATGTGGTCCGGCACGGCTTCAGCGGCAGCGGCGTGGTGCACGGCCGTACGGGCGGAGTCATCGGCATCCTCGTCCACCAGCACGGCACCGAGCGCTTCCCGGTCCCCTCCAGCCACGCCTACATGATCCCGACCGAGACCGTCCTGGCCCACCTGGCCGACGAGAAGCTGCGGCTGCGGGTCACCGGCGCGCGGGCCGTCGCGGGCTCCATCCGGCTGGTCCCCGGCGCGTCCGGCTCCGACCGGGCGCTCGGACTGCGCCGCTGGCTCGCCCGCTGGCTCGGCGACACCGGACCGGCCACCGGCCGTGCCACGGTCACCGGCCGGGGCACGGCCGGAGAGGGCAGCGCGGGCCGGACCGCGGGCACGGGCGGCAGCGGTGCGGCACCGCGGCGCGGCACGCCGGTGTGGTCCGACGGCGCCCGCGGCGTCCAGGGGCGCCACCGTCCGGACGGCCCGGCCGAGACCGTCGAGCTGGCCTTCGTCGCCGACGACGAGCACGACGCCCGGACCGCGCTGCACTCCGCGCTCATCCTGGCCGACCGGGAGCGCAATCCATGGCCGCTGCGGCGCGGCGGGGCCACCGAGCCGCGGGCCGGCTCGATCGACATCGCCCTGGACGCGACCGGCTGGACGGCCGGCCAACTGGTCCGGCGCACCGCGGTCCGGGCCGGTCTCACCACCTCCGGGGCACCGGCCGGCGACACCGCCGAGATCACACGGCAGATCGCCGAGCAGGCCCCGCCGCTGTCCGCCGCCTTCCTCTCCGTCGACCGGCTCGACTCGGCCGACGAGCCGGTCCTCGCGCTGCTGCGCGCGCTGCTCGCCCCGGGACACAGCCGCCTCCTGCTCGTCTTCCGCGACCCGCGCGCACCGCTGCTCGCCCGCGTCGTCCGCGAACTCCTCGACGACCGCTGGGCCAGCCGCCACGAAGCGGCCGTCGCCGCCCGGCTGACCGCCCTGTCCGGCCTGGAGGAGCAATGGCCCCGGCTGCGGGGCGCCCGCGCCGGGCCGGAGGACGCCGGCGGATACGTACCGACGCACCGGCAGCTCGCCGCGAAACTGGCGGAGCTGCGCCAGGGCGGCACCCTGAAGAACAGCGCGGACGCCGCGTACCGGCTGTTCCGGATCGGCATCGCCGCCGAGGACGCCCTGCAGCGCCTCGACCTGCCGCGCGCCCCACGCGGTTACGTCGTCCTCCCGCCCGGCGACGGCCTGACCGACCTCCCGCACGTCACCGTCGGCAACCCGGACTCCCTCGTCGAGCCGGAGCCCGACCCGTCCCCCGCGCCGTGCGCGGCGGACGGCCCCGTACCGCCGCTTCTCCCCGCACGGCGGCCCGGCCTCGCCCGCGGCCAGGAGCTGCACCAGCAGTACCGCGTCGTCGGCCGCCTCGGCCAGGGCAGCTACGGGCAGGTGTACCTCGCCCGCGACCGGATGCTCGCCGAGCGGCCGGTGGCCCTGAAGGGCGTACGCGATCCGGACGACGCGCGGGCCGTGGAGGAAGCGGGCCGGGAGCGTCTGCGGCTGGTCGGCCTCAACCACCCGTCGATCATCAAGGTGTTCAACTACGCCCGGCAGCCCGGCCCCGCGGACGGCAACCTCAGCTTCATCGTGATGGAGTTCGCCGACGGCGCGCCGCTGCGCTGGGTCGCCGACCGGATCGCGCGGCGCGCCGAGCCCTTCCACGACCACCGGGTGCACGAATTCATCGCGGTCTACGGGCTGCTCATCCTGGACGCGCTGACCTACCTCCACGACGAGCGCGGCCTCGTCTACGGCGACCTCTCCCTCACGAACGTGATCCACTGCGGCGCCGGCATCAAGCTCATCGACGTGGCCGGTGTGCGCCCCATCGGCACCTCGGGCCCCGTCACCTACCCTGCGCCCGAACTGCACAGCTCCACCGCCATGACCGTCGCGGCCGACCTGTACGCGGTCGGCGCCGTGCTCGGGGAACTGGTCGCCCGGGTCCCCGAAGCGCCTCCGGGCCTCGGCACGCGCTCCCTGGAACGCGTACTGGCGCGGGCCACCGCCCCGCGCCCTGAGGAGCGCTTCGCCGATGCCCGCGAGATGTCCGTACAACTGCGCGGTGTGCTGCGGGAGCTGCGCTCGCTGCGGCTCGGCGAGGAGGCCGCCTTCGAGCCCTCCTCGCTCTTCGCCGCGGCGTCCGCCGCCCTCGACGGCGAACTGGGCAAGGCGCCGCCGCTCGGCCAGTGGCGGGACGGCAGCAACGTCAAGCGCGGGCTGACGGCCCGGCCGCCTGCCCCCGCCGAGGTCGCCCTCGGCCTGCCGGCCCCCAAACCGGACATCGCCGACGGCAACTGGACGGAACTCCACCGCACCTCCTACGACGACCCGGTCGGCCTGCTCCAGCTCAGCGACGCGTGGAAGGAGTCCCCCGAGAAGGCGCTGCTGCACTGCCGGCTCCACCTGGAGATCGCCCGCGACCACCCGGAGGCGGCCGCGGGAGAGCGGACCGCCGCCGGGGCCGAGCTGGCCCGCGCCCGCACCGCCGTCGGCGAACTCGCCGCGTACGACTGGCGCCTGCACTGGCACGAAGGGCTGCTGCACCTCGTGGACGACCGGGTGCCGGCGGCGCTGGAGTGCTTCGACCGGGTCTACGAGGCGATCCCGGGGGAGTACGCGCCGAAGCTGGCCCTCGGCTACTGCCACGAGGTCCTGCGCGCCCCGAAGGAGGCCGTGGCCCTGTACGGGGCGGTCTGGCACCGCAACCACGCGCTCGGCAGCGCCGCCTTCGGCCTGGCCCGCATCCACCTCGCCGACGCCAAGCCGCAGCTCGCCCTGGACTGCCTCGAAGCCGTCCCCGCCGACTCGCGGCACCGTACCGCCGCCCGGACGGCCATGGTCCGCATCCTCGCGGCCCCGCCCGCCGACGGCAGCCCGCCCACCGTGTCCGCCGCCCGGCTGGCCTGGCTGGCGCTGCACCGGCTCACCCTCAGGGAGGGGCTGACCGACCGGCACGCCCAGGACCGGCTCCGCGCCGACCTCCTGGAACTGCTGCTCCTGCTCGTCACCACCGCGCCCGCGGCGGAGCCCGGTCCGCTGGGCGCGCTCTGCGCGGAAGCGGACATCCAGGCCGAGAAGATCACCGTCCCGCGTACGGAGCACGCGCTGCGCGAGGAGCTCGCGGCCGGCTATCTGCGGCTCTTCGAACAGCTGCCGCCCGCCGCCCGCGCCCGGGACCGGGCCCTGGCCGAGGCCCTGCTCGACAACGCCTACCGCACCCGCCCCATCGGCTTCCGGCACCGCCGCGGCGACCAGCGCCCCCGCTGGTTCCGCCGCGGGAGCCGGTACGGACGGTCCGGTGAGGCCCTTCCCCCGTACGACGACACCGCGAGCGAGGGGGCCCGATGAGCGGCCACGGCAGCGGATCACCGGGACGCGGCGCGCCGCCCGTGGAGCCCCCGGCCCGGAGACGGCCGCTCCGCGCGCTGTGGTACTGGTCCTCGGGACGCGACCCGGTGCGCGGACGCAAGCACACCGGCAGGTTCCTGTTCAGCCGGATGCTGATGCTGCCCGCCCTCACCTGCACCGTCCTCGCCCTCGCCGGCACCGCGTACTTCGATGTCCACGGCCGTACGGAGGACCTGCGCGGCCGTTACGCCCCGGCCCTCGTCGAACTGGCCCACACCCGTGTGTCGTTGTCCCTCGCCCAGGCCGAGGCCGGACGCCGGCTCGGCGCTGACGACGGCGAACCCCTGCGGCAGACCGACCTCGTCGGGCTCGGCGAGCGCTATCCGTCCCTGGTCACCGCGGCGTCCCAGAGCCTCAACAACGCCGTGCAGACCGGGGCGCTGAGCAAGGCGCAGGAGCAGGAGGTCCGGGTGGTCTCCGGCCTGGTCGTCGCCTACGACGACTGGATCAAGTGGGCCGGCAGCCACCACGACAGCCGGCCGCTGCGCAGGGCCGGCCTGGAGTACGCGACAACCCTGCTGCGCACCGGTTCCACCGCCGTGCTGAACCGCATCGCCGTCCTGGAGACCGACCTCCGCGCCGCCGTCGCCGACCTGTCGGGCTGGCGCACCACGTTCGCCGTCACCGCCTCGGCGGCGCTGCTGGCCGCCCTGGTCCTCGCGTTCGTCTTCGCCGGCCTGCTCGACTACGTACGCGCCCGCCTGCGCGTCCGCAGCCCCCTGCTGGCCCTGTACGCACTGCCCGTCCTGCTGGTGTTCGGCGTGCTGTGGTCCGGAGTCACCGTGCAGCACGGCGCCCAGCAGGACGTGGAACGCTCCACCGCCCGGCTCGGACGGATATCCGTGCCGCGTGCGGCCGGACCGGAGCGGACCGAAGGGGCGGACGGTCCCGACGCCGCGATCGAGAAGGTGGACACCGACCTCGCCGGACAGCTGCGCGGCACCCACCCGGGCGCGTGGGTGCTGGCGTCGGTGCTGGCCCTGGTCGTGGGCGCGGCGGGCGCCGTGGGGTGCGGCCTGACGCTCCGTCAGTACGGCCGCGAACACTGGAAGATCGACTGGAGGTCCGCATGAGAAGCCCGCGCCGGATGCTCCGCCCCGCCCTGGCCTGCTGCCTGCTGGTCACGGCCGCCCTGCTGCCGGCGGGCTGCTCGTCCGAGGAGGACCGGACGGTGGTGGTCCTGGGGCCGTGGACGGACGAGGAGGAGCGGCCGTTCGTGGAGACGCTGAAGGAGATCGGCAAGCGTACGGGCCATACGTACGTCTACGAGGGCACCCGCTCCCTCACGGAGACCCTGGCGACCCAGCTGCGCACGGACTCGCCGCCCGACGTGGCGATCCTCAACGGACTGGGCGAACTCTCCGAGTACGCGCGCGAAGGCTCCGCCAAGCCCCTCGCGGAGGACGTGGCGGGACTGGCGCTCGGCCCGTGGGCGCAGCGGATCACCCTGAAGAACCAGCAGGGCGAGTGGCGCCAGCACTCGTACTGGGTGCCGGTGCGGGTGGACCTCAAGAGCATCGTGTGGAGCCGGCCCGGCGACCGCCGGACGGCCGGGCGTCCCCGCTGGTGCCTGGGCATGGCCTCCGGCGCGACATCCGGCTGGCCGGGCACGGACTGGGTCGAGGACCTGCTGCTCCAGAAGTACGGCCCGACGGTGTACGACGCGTGGGCCACCGGCGGCCTGCCGTGGACCAGCACACCGGTGCGGCGGGCGTGGCAGGCGTGGCGGGACCTGCTCGCGAAGGACGGCCCGAAGGCCGCCGAGAACGCGATATCCACCGGATTCGAGTATCTGGGCGACGGCCGGTACGGCCTGCTGAACTCCGGCCGATGCACCCTGGAACACCAGGGCTCCTTCATCCGCCGCCATTACGCCGACGATGTGCTGCCCGCGCCCACCCACACCTTCGTCCCCGGCCTCCCGGCCGACCGCCGCGCCTTCGAGGTCTCCGGCGACATGGCGGCCGTCTTCCGCCCCAGCGCCGCGGCCTGGGAACTGCTGGAGGCGCTGACCTCGCAACCGGCCCGCGGCGAGTGGGCCCGGCTGGCGCGCCCGGGGGAGCGGCCCTTCTTCTCCGACGGCAGTACGGGCAGCGGGCAGCTTTCGGCGAGCACCGCGGCGGTGCAGAAACTCTTCCGGGCCGCGGACCAGGTGTGCTTCGACGCCTCCGACGCCATGCCGTCGACCTTGCGCGGCGCGTTCCAGCGGGCCGTACTGGAATTCCTCCAGGACCCGCAGGACGCCCGTCTGCTCGACGGCCTGCTGCAACAGCTGGAGGCGGAACGCCTGACCCAGTACCGGGCCGGCGCCTTCGCGCTGGAGCATTTGTGCGGGCGCCTCGGCAACTGAGCCCCCTGTACGACCCTGGTGGACACCGCGCCGGCCGGGCGCGGCCGGGCCCGGCCGCGTGCCGGGGAGCCCCGGAGGGTCCCGGTGGACCCCTTGAAGTGATCCAGATCACGGGCGGTGCCGGTACCGGGTCGGCAGGGGACGCGTTTTCTTCGTACCATTCACGTGTTTGCCGAGGGAAATGGTGCGGTCAGTGCAGGAGCGGGCGGTCAAGACGCGGGAGGCAATTCTCCGGGCGGCTTCCGAAGTGTTCGATGAGTTCGGGTTCAGCGGCGCGAGCGTCAGCAAGATCATGAAGCGGGCCGGGGTCACCCAGGGCGGGATGTACTTCCACTTCCCGTCCAAGGAGGCCCTGGCGCACGCCGTCATGATCGAGCAGGGCAACGGGCTGGAGCTGCCGCCCGGCGAGGACGGCCTCCAGCGGCTGGTCGACATCACGCTGTACCTCGCCGGAGAGCTGCAGACCAATCCCGCGCTGCGGGCCGGCGTACGGCTGGCGATCGAGCAGGGCGAGTTCGGCGTGCAGGACGACGCCCCGTACCAGTACTGGGTGCAGGAGTTCGCCGGGCAGCTGCGGGCCGCGCGGGACAAGGGGGAGCTGCAGCCGGAGGTGGACGTGGACGACCTGGCCTGGATGCTGGTCAGCTCGTACTCCGGTACGCAGCTCCTGTCGCAGATCTCCACCGGCCGGGCCGACCTGCACCAGCGCGTGATCACCCTGTGGCGGTACCTGCTGCCGGGCGTCGCCGCGCCCGACGTCAGGCCCCGGATCACCTTCGCGGGACAGCGCGACGGCACGGCCGCCTGAGCACCCCGGCGGCCCTACTTGAGGCCGCTGAGCATGACGCCCCGGATGTAGTGCTTCTGGAGCAGCAGGAACAGCAGCAGCACCGGCAGCACGCTCAGCATGAGCCCGGCCATCATGACCGGCACCATGCGGTTGGGGTCGAGATAGCTCTGCAGCGTCTGGATGCCCACGGGGAGCGTCATCAGCCGGGGATTCGCCGTCGAGACCAGCAGCGCCCAGATGTACTCGTTCCAGGCGCCCACGAACGTGAGCAGCGCGAGCGTCACCGCCACCGGCCGGGTCTGCGGTACGACGATGCGCCACCACACGGTGAACTCCCCGGCGCCGTCGATGCGCGCCGCCTCCAGCATCTCGTCCGGTACGGACACGATGAACTGCCGCATCAAGAAGATCCCGAAGCCGGACACCAGGAACGGCATGACCAGGGCGGCGAGGCTGACCGTCAGCCCGGCCCCGCCGTCGCCGAGCAGGCCGTTGCCGCCCGCCAGCGGCCAGTGCACCAGGATCAGGAAGTGCGGGATGAAGAAGACGAACGGCGGGAACATCATCGTCGCGAGCACCAGCCGGAAGATCAGATCGCGGCCCGGGAAGCGCAGCTTGGCCAGGGCGTAGCCCGCCAGCGAGGACGTCAGCAGCACCGAACCGGTGATCACCGCGGTGGCGACGACGCTGTTGCGGAACAGCAGCGGCAGGTTGAGCCGGACGAACGCCTCCCGGTAGTTGGACAGGTCGAACGCCTCCGGGAGGAAGCGGTAGGGCAGCCTGCCGTACTCGCCCGGCCCCTTGAACGAGGTCAGCAGCATGTCCAGGAACGGCACCACCGTCACCACCGCGCCCACCCCCACCAGCAGGTACGACAGCCAGGGAACCCGCCGGCGCCGCCTCATCCGTCCGCTCCCTTCCGCCGGAACAGCCACAGCTGCACCAAAGTGATCACGAGGATGAGGACGAACAGCACGAGGGCCGCCGCACTCGCCGAGCCCCAGTCCCCGTACTTGAACGCCCGCTGGTACATCTCCAGCGCCGCCACGTTCGTCGCGTCGCCCGGACCGCCCTCACCGGTCATGACGATGATCAGCGCGAACGACTGGAGGCCGGTGATGAACTGGGTCACGCACACGAACAGCAGGGACGGCCGCAGCAGCGGCAGCGTGATGCGGGTGAAGACGGTGAACGGCCCGGCGCCGTCCAGCTCCGCCGCCTCGTAGTAGACGTGCGGGATGGCCTTCAGGCCCGCCGTGAGGATCAGGATCGCGGACCCGAGGGAGGCCCACGCCTGGACCACCACGACCGACGGGAGCGCCGTCACCGGATCCTGGAGGAAGGCCACGGAGTGCAGCCCGAGCGCGTTGAGCACGCCGTTGACCAGGCCGCCCGGCTCGTACATGTATTTCCACACATTGCCGACCGCGACCACGGTCGTCACAATCGGCAGGAAGTACAGCGTGCGCCAGAACCCCTGGAAGCGCAGGCGGGTGATGCAGTGCGCGACCAGTACGGCGCCGGTCAGCGCCAGGGCCACGGTGCCCAGCGCGTACAGCAGGGTGTTGGTCAGGACCGGGGTCAGGAAGGACGAGCCGCGGGCGAAGAGGGCGGCGAAGTTGTCCACCCCCGCCGGCCGTATGTCGGCGAGGTCGAAGCCCGCCCAGCGGGACAGCGACAGCAGCACCGCGAACAGCAGCGGCAGCAGGAGGAAGACCGCGAAGAAGGCGAGGCTGGGGGCGAGGAAGAGGTAGGCGACGGCGGTCTGCCGGTAGCGGTAGCGGGTCCGGCGCGCGGCCGGGCGGGCGCGGTCCCCGGCCGTACGCACGCCCCGCCCGCCCACCGCACGGCCGCGGCCTTCGGCTCTGCCCGGGCGCTCGGCCTCGCCGCCGTCACCGTCCGCGCTTGTGACCGTTGTCGCCATGCAGCACCAGCCTTTCGGGACGGGCGGACCGACAGAAGAAGGCCCGGGGGACAGGGCACGCGGTCAGCGGGAGAGTTCCTGGTCGACCTGGCGTACGGCGTTGCGCACGGCCGCGTCCGGCGGGTGGCGGCCGGTCCACATCTCCTCGATGTTCTTGCGCAGCAGCGCCTTGGCCTTCTGCGCGCGCGGCCCGTTCGGCTCGGGCGTGGCGTAGTCCAGCGCGTCGACGAACGGGCCGAGGTTCGGGTCGCCGCCGGCGGCCAGCAGCGCCCGCATGTCACCGGTGCGGCCGGTCATCGTGCCGACGGACATCTGGAGGACGCTCATCCGCGTGGCCCGTACGGCCGCGGCCCGGCCCGCCCGGGGACCGGCCGGCACCACCTCGTCGTTCAGCCAGCGCAGGAACTCCCACGCCTCCCGCGGATGCCGGCTCTTCGCGTTGACGCCCAGCAGGAAGCCGGTGGTGACCGTGCCCCGGTTGCCGGGCGCGGGGCCCGGCACCGGCGCCACACCGACATCGCGGTAGTCCCGGCCCATCGTCTGCTTCAGGCTGCCGGTCCACCACGCGCCGCTGACCGCCATCGCCACCCGGCCGGCGGGAAAGGCCTTCAGCAGGTCGATGCCGGGGTCGCTCGCGCCCCGGTCGATCAGCCGCCGCTCCAGCGCGAAGACGGCGCGCCCGGCGGGGGAGTCGAGGGCGCTGCGCGTACCGTCCGGCTGGAGGAACGATCCGCCACGGGAGGCCAGCAGCGCCAGCGTCTGGTTCACCACCGTGGCATCGTCCGTCCGCGACAGCCCGAAACCCTGCACGAGCGTATTGCCGTGCCGGTCGCGCCGCGCGGTCCGGTACGCGGCCTCCTCCAGCTCCCGCCAGGTGCGCGGCGGCCCGGCCAGCCCGGCCGCGCGCAGCAGCCGCTTGTTGTAGTAGAGCGCGTACGACTGCACCTCGGTGGGATAGCCGACGGGCCGGCCCCGCACCGAGGCCGCCCGGACCGCGGGACGGGCGAAACCGTGCTCGATACGGGCGGCGTCCTCGGGCGGCGCCGGCCGCACCACCCCGGCCTGCGCCAGCTGCCCGGCCCACAGGCTGTACGGGTGGATGATGTCCGCGCCCTGCCCGGCGGCCTGCCGCACCATCAGGGTGGTCAGCAGATCCTGGAAACGGACCGCCGTCGTCCGTACGTGCACCCGGTCGTGCGCCGCGTTCCACTCGTCCACCACGCGTTGCAGCGCCGACTTCAGCGGGTCGGTCGCATAGTGCGACAGCAGCGTGAGCACGACCGGGTCGCCCGGACGCCCACTGCCGCCCCGGTCGGGGGCACCGCAGCCCGCCGCGCCCACCGCCGCTCCCGCCAGCCCCGCCAGGACCCGGCGCCGCCTCATGGCCGCACCTCCCGCCGTAAGACCTGGAACCTGCGGGTCGTGGCGAACCCCGCCGACCGGTAGAGATGCCCGGCCGCGCTGCCCTCGCCCGTCCACAGGAACCAGGCCCCGTGCGCGCCCGCCGCCCGCATCCGCTCCAGCGTCAGGTGCAGCAGCACCTTGCCCAGGCCGGTGCCGCGCTGGTCCGCCCGTACGCCGAACGGGCCGAACCGCTCGGCCAGCCCCTCGTACGCACCGTGCATCGCCCACCCCACGACCTCACCCGCCGGGTCGTGGGCCGTCACGATGCGGTCCAGGGGCGCGCCGGTGTCGAGCGCATGCCGGACCGCCTGCGGCCAGTCCGGGCCGAACTCGTCCTCGGCCAGCCGCAGCAGCCCCACCAGGTCGTCGTCCCGCGGCGTACCGAAGCGGTAGCCCTCGGCCGCCAGCGCGGCGGTCCGCTGCCGTACCGCTTCGGGAATCCGGTAGCCGACCAGTCCGCGGTCCATCGCGACGGCTTCGAGCCTGGGCGCGAAGCCCAGATCCATCAGCAGCCGGGCGGCTTCCGGATAGGCATCCCGGTCCAGGCCGGGGAGGAAATAGTGCGGGGTGTACGAGGCGAAGTCGACGCGGGTACGGCCGTGCCCGGCGAGCCAGTCGAGAACACCGGTGACCAGCCGCCGCCCCAGCCCGGCACGGCGGACAGCCGGATCCACGAAGAAGAACGGAACCCACCCCTGCTCAGGCTCCAGATCGCTCCCGGCCACCGGCACTCGCCGGCGCACACCGTACGCGGCACCCATCACCTCGCCGTCCCGCACGGCGACGCGCAGGCCCGCCGGGTCGAAGTTCGGATCGAGCAGGACGTGACGGCGGAAACGTTCTCGGGTGACGGGGTCGGATGGGACGCTGCGTGCCCACGCTGTGACGAGGGGGGCGCCGTCGCCGGGCGCGAAGTCCCGGACGCGGACCCGGCCGACGGGCGTGGGCCCACCGCCGGTACCGCCGGGCCGGGCCGCACCGCCCTGCCCGTCCCGCCCACCCGCTCCCTCCCCCTCGTCCCGCTCGTCCGCGACGCCGGTCACCGGCCCGGTCACCGCTCCCGCCCCACGCCCGCGGGCGGCCCTTCCTGTGGGCCGAGGACCGGTTCGAAGGCCGTCACATAGCCGTCGAACAGGGGCTGCCAGTCCGGGGCCTGCGCGGGGCCGTCGGTCAGCCTCGCGAGGCAGACCTGCCAGCCGGCCGCGTTGCGGGCCGCCGTGCCGGGGACGGAGCGGTAGGTGAACACGAGGCGGGTGCCGCCGTCCGGTCGTGGTGACAGCTCGAACCGCAGCGTCTCGCCGCCCCAGGTGTAGGCCAGCAGGCGGGGCCGGTCGGCTTCCAGCACCTCGCCCGTCAGGGCCGGGCCCTCGCCCCCGGGAAAGGTGAACGTCAGCGGGGCACCGGCGGCCCACGCTTCCGGCCCCGCGCCGTCGATCACGCTCGGGAACCACACCGCCAGTTCCTCGCGGTCCGTCAGCGCCCGCCACACCTCCTCGGGCGGCCGTGGCAGCACCCGCTCGAAGCGGAGCACCGGCCGGGCGCCTTCCAGGTACAGCGTCGCGTTGTCCATCGGCGTCCTCTCGTCCGTTCCGTACGAGCCGGCAGGGCCATGGTCCCCGCCTCCCGCCCAGGCTCCAACACCTCCCGCGTCACGGGCCTGAAGGACGTGCACGCCGACGGCGATCGGCCGCCGCAATCCCCCGATCGGGTCCGCTCATGCTCCACTCAGGCGCATCACCCGCTCTGCCAGCTCACGGGGACGGCTGAGGAACGCGCAGTGGCCGCCGTCCATCTCCTCCGGCTCGATGCCCAGCCGCTCCCGCACCAGGCCGCGGAGCCACGCGGCGGGGAAGAGCCGGTCGTCGCGGCAGAGCAGGAACGAGGTCGGCACCTGCGGCCAGTGGGGGAGCGGCCACGGACGTCCGAAGGGGCCGTCGGCCTGCGCGCGCCCGCGGGCCACCGACTCGGCCGCCAGCTCCGGTGGCACATCGTGGTGGAAGAGCACGCTCTCGTCCGGCGGGCCGCCGTCCAGCCGCTCCCGCTCGGCCATCACCGCACTGTGGCCGGTGTTCTGCCACCAGTCGCCCGGCGACTCGCCGGGCGCCGGCAGCATGGCCGCCACCAGCACCATCCGCGCCACCGGTATCCGCTCGCACACCAGCGGCGCGGTGAACCCGCCCAGCGAGTGGGCGACGAGGACGATGTCCGTACGGCCCGCGGCGGCCCGGACCACCGCGTCGGCGTACTCGGCCAGGCCCGCCGACGGGTCGTCGTTCGGCAGGTCCACCGCGACCACGTCATGGCCGTGTCGCCGCAGCTCGTCCTCGACCAGGTGCCAGTCCCAGGGAACACCCCCGGCCCCCGGGATGATCACGTAACTCTTCTTGCCCGCCATGCCCCTCGACCCCCTCCGACGCGGCGGCCCGGACCGCTCCGGCAGCTCTCCGGGCCCACCACCGCATCATGCCGCAGGGGTCTGACAACGGCCCTGGATCAAGGCGTGACCTGGGGACAAGGCGTGACCTGGGTCAGGGCGTGACCTGGATCTTCCGTCCCTGCCCCGCCTTGAAGCGGTCCATCGCCTCCGCGTAGCGGTCCAGCGGCAGCCGGTCGCTGATGAAGATGTCCGGGTCCAGAACGCCCGCGGCGAACAGCTCCGCGGCCCGCTCGTAGCTGTGCAGCACCGCCATCGAGCCGGTGATGGTGATCTCCTGGTTGTAGATCCGGTACGGCTCGATCGTGGCGCGCGTCGCGTAGTCGGAGACGCCGAACTGGAGGAACGTGCCGCCCTTGCCGACGCGGCCCAGCCCGTCCTGGATGGCGTGCGCGTTGCCGGTCGCGTCGATGACCACCTCCCAGCCGCGCGGCCGGTCCAGCTCGTCGGCGCAGGCGGCCGCGCTGCTGCACCCCAACTGCCGCGCGGTTTCCAGGCGTTGCGGGTTGACGTCGAGCATGTCGACGCTCGCCGCGCCGGTGCGCTTGGCCAGTTCCAGCATCATCAGGCCCATCGTCCCGGAGCCGTAGATCAGCACATGGGTGCCGAGCTGCTGGGAGCGCAGGATGTCGTAGCCCCGTACGGCGCAGGACAGCGGCTCGATGAGGGCCGCGTCCTCGGTCCGTACGTGCTCGGGCAGCTTCACGCAGTTCGCGGCGGGCGCGACGGCGAACTCCGCGGCGCCGCCCGCGGTCGTCACCCCGATGGCGGCCCACCGCTCGCACAGGTTGTTGCGCCCGATGCGGCAGTAGTGGCACGCGTGGCAGTAAAGGGAGGGGTCGACGGCGACCCGGTCGCCCTCGGCCAGTCCGGTGACCCCGGCGCCCAGGGCGACGACCGTACCGGCGAACTCGTGACCGGGCACGACGGGCAGCGTCGGCGCGAACTCGCCCTGCAGGATGTGCAGATCGGTGCCGCACAGCCCGCAGCCCGCCACGTCCACGACGACCTCACCGGGCCCGGGCGCCGGATCGTCGACGGTGGTGATCTCGACACGGCCCGGGGCGCTGATCACTGCGGCCTTCATTTCACGGCTCCTAGGGAAAGGCCCTGGACGAGCTTGTCCTGGGCGGCGAACCCGGCGGCGAGCACCGGGAGGGAGATGACGGTGGCGGCGGCGCACACCTTGGCCAGGAACAGGCCCTGGCTGGTCACGAACCCGGTCAGGAAGGCCGGGGAGGTCCCGGCGACGATGCCGGTGAGCACCCGGGCGAACAGCAGCTCGTTCCAGCTGAAGATGAAGGAGATCAGCGCGGTGGCCGCGATGCCGGGCAGCGCGACCGGCCCGACGATCCGTACCAGCGTCGTCGGCAGCCCGGCGCCGTCGATGGACGCCGCCTCCAGGATCTCCACCGGCACCTCGGCCAGGAAGGAGCGCATCATCCACACCGCGATCGGCAGGTTCATCGAGGTGTAGAGGATGACGAGCAGCCAGATGTTGTCCAGCATGCGCGCGTTCTGGGCGATGAGGTAGACCGGCAGCAGCCCCGCCACCAGCGGCAGCATCTTGGTGGACAGGAAGAAGAAGAGCACGTCGCTCCACTTGCGCACCGGTTTGATGGACAGTGCGTACGCCGCCGGTACGGCGAGCGCCAGCACCAGCAGCGTGGACGCCACCGAGGCCGTCAGCGAGTTGAGCAGCGGCGGCCAGGGGCTGACGCCGGTGCCCGCGCCGAAGAACTCGCGGTAGCCGTGCAGCGTCGGCTCGGCGCCGACGCTCGGCGGGTTGGTGGCCGCGTCCGCCTCGCTGTGGAAGGAGGTGAGCACCATCCACGCGACCGGCAGGAAGAAGGCGATGCCGCACAGCCAGGCGGCCAGGCCCAGCAGGCTCCCGGTGCGCCGGCGGCGCCGTTCGGCGGGGGCGACGGCCCGTACCGTGGTCGCGCTCATCGGGTGACCTCCTCACGGAGCAGGGACGAGACGGTGCGCAGCGCGAAGGTCGCCACCAGCAGGGAGCAGACCACGACCACGACGCCCTGCGCGGAGGCCCGTCCGTAGTCGTGCGCCTGGTAGAAGGTCTGGTAGATGGTGTACGGGAGGTTGCCGGTGCCCAGGCCGCCCGAGGTGATGGTGAAGACCGCGTCGAAGTTCTGCACCACGTAGATCGTGCCGAGCAGCGCGGCGAGCTCCAGGTAGCGGCGCAGGTGGGGGAGGGTGAGATAGCGGAACACGGCGAAGGGGGAGGCGCCGTCCACCCGCGCCGCCTCGACCGCGTCGGCGGGCCGGCTCTGCAGCCCGGCCAGCAGGATCAGCATCATGAACGGCGTCCACTGCCAGATCAGCGCCACTTCGACGGCCGCCAGCGGCGAGGCGGTCATCCAGTCCGGCTGGGGTGGGTCCGCGCTGCCGAACAGCCTCCATATCCAGGTCAGCGTTCCGTTGATCAGCCCGTACGAGGCGTTGTACAGCGCGTGCTTCCACAGCAGCGCGGCGGCGACCGGCACGACCAGGAACGGGGTGATCAGCATCGTACGGACGATGCCGCGGCCCTTGAACTTCCGGTCCAGCAGCAGCGCGAGCCCCAGCCCCAGTACGAGGCTGACCAGCACGACGGTCACGGTCAGCAGGACCGTCGTCCAGATCGCGGAGCGCATCGCGGGGTCGGTGAAGACGGCCTTGTAGTTGTCGAAGGCGGCGAAGCCCCGGTTGTCGGGGGCCAGCGCGTTCCACCGGACGAAGGAGATGACCACGGTCGCCACGAAGGGCAGCTGGGTCACCACGATCAGGAAGACCAGGGCGGGCAGCAGCGGCGCGCGGCGGGCCCAGGCGGCGGCGCGGCCGGCCGTACGGACGCTGCCGCGCGGCCGGGCGGCGGTGGCGCCGCGGCTCCGCGTCCCGCTCAGGCCGTCCCGCTCGTCCCGGGTCTCAACGCTTCGCGTAGGCACGGGCCACCTCCTCCGCCAGCCGCTGGCTCTTGTCGAGGGCCTCGGACACGCTCTGCCGTCCGGCGATCGCCGAACTGATCTCGTGCGAGACCTTGGTGCCCAGATCGGAGAACTCGGGGATGCCGACGAACTGGATGCCGGGCGCGGGCCGCGGCTGCACCCCGGGGTCGTCGGGGCGCGCCGAGGTGATCGCGTTCTTCGTCGCCGCGGCGAACGCCCCGGACTGCCGCAGGTAGTCGGGGTCGCGATAGGTGGAGGCGCGCTTTCCGGCCGGCACCTTCGACCAGCCCAGCCGCTCGCCCACCAGCCGCTCGTAGCCCTTGCCGGACGCCCAGGAGATGAATTTCCAGGCGGCGTCCTGGTGGGTGCTCGCCTTCTGCACGCCCCACGCCCAGGTGTAGAGCCAGCCTGAACTGGCCGTCCGCTCGACCGGCGCGGGCACGTAGCCCACCTTCCCGGCGACCTTGGAGTCACTGCTCTCCAGCGACCCCGCGCCGGCGGTCGCGTCGTACCACATGGCGACCTTGCCCTGCTGCATGTCGTTCAGGCACTCGGTGTACCCGGCCTGCGGGGCGCCCGCCTCCCCGTGCTCGCGCAGCAGGTCGACGTAGAAGCGGGTGGCGGCGGTGAACTCCGGGCTGTTGACGCGGGCCTGCCAGTCCTTGGTGAACCAGGTGCCGCCGAAGGTGTTCACCACCGAGGTCAGCGGCGCCGCGAGCTGTCCCCAGCCGGGCTGGCCGCGCAGGCAGATGCCCTTCATGCCGGGCCGCGCGCCGTCGAGCTTCGCCGCGAGGGCCGCCACCTGCTTCCAGGTGGGCTTCGCGGGCATCGTCAGCCCCGCGTCGCGCAGCAGGTCCTTGCGGTACATCAGGAACGACGACTCCCCGTAGAACGGCTGGGCGTAGACCTTCCCGTCGGCCGCGGTCAGCGACTTGCGTACGGGGGCGAGCAGGTCCGCCTGGTCGAAGGAGGTGTCCTGGGCGGCGCGTTCGCCGAGCGGGCTCAGCCAGCCGTTGCGGGCGTAGATCGGGGTCTCGTAGTTGCTGAGGCTGGCCACGTCGTACTGGCCGGCCTGGCTGGAGAAGTCCTGGCTCATCTTGTCGCGCAGGTCGTCCTCGGGCAGCACGGTGTAGTTGACCTTGATGCCGGTCCGCCGGGTGAAGTGCTCGGCGGTCAGCCGTTGCAGGTCGGCCATCTGCGGGTTGTTCACCATCAGGACGTTGATGGTGTCCCGGCCCTCGTTGCCGAGGTCGCCGGCGCCGCGGTAGCAGCCGCTGAGGACCAGCGCGGCGGCGACGGCGGCCGCCGCCAAACCGATCGGGCCACGGCGCCTGGGGCGTACGGCGGACCGCTCACCGCGAACGGTCCGTCCGGGGGATCGTGCTCGCACGGCTCAACACCTCTCTGCTGGAAAATTCGCCGGCCGGGGCGACCCGCCGGGCGCGGTCGCGGGCACGGCGGACCGCGGGCCCGCACGCCGGCTCCCGTGCGGCCCTGGTACGCGGGTGGTCCCGCCGTGGTGTGGTCACGCCCGTACAGGCGCGGCTTCTCTTCGGGTACGCGTCCCGGTCAGACCCGGAGCACCTGCGGCCCCAGCAGCGTGTACCGGTGGGCCTCCGGGGCGGAGAGGCCGGTGTCCGTGACGATCGTGTCCATGTCGCGTACGGCGGCGAACCGGCAGAAGCTGCTCGCGCCGAACTTGCTGTGCACCCCGATCAGCACCCGCCGCCGCGACGAGCGCACCGCCTGCGCCTTCACCTCGGCGACGGTCGGGTCGGGCGTGGTCAGGCCGTGCTCCCGCGAGACCCCGTTGGCCCCGAGGAACGCCAGGTCGATGACGAAGCCGGCGAGCATGTCCCGGGCCCAGGACCCCACCGCCGCCTGGGTGCCGGACCGCACCCGCCCGCCGAGCAGCAGCACGGTGACCGCGTCGGACGCGGAGACCAGCGACGCGGTGCGCAGCGAGGAGGTCACCACGGTCAGCTGCCGGTCCGTGGGCAGCAGCATCGCCACCAGCTCGGGGGTGTACCCCTCGTCGATGAACACCGTTTCCGCTTCGCCGACGAGCTGGACGGCGGCCGCCGCGATCCGCCGCTTCTCCGCCACGTGCTGGGTCTCGCGCCGGGCCAGCGTCGTCTCGAATCCGGCGCTCTCCACCGGGTACGCGGCCCCGTGCGTGCGCCGGACCAGGCCGCGCCGTTCCAGTTCGCTCAGATCACGCCGTACGGTCTCGCGCGCCACTCCGAACTCACCGGCCACATCCGTGACGTCCACCCGTCCGGCCTGGCGGGCCAGCACGAGGATGCGGTGCTGGCGTTCCTCGGCTCTCACGGCGCACTCCTGCTCGGTTCCCTCGGTTCCACGGCGTTCCGTTCGGTCATCGTCCTGCCCGTTTCTGCCCGGCACCAGGTTTATAGCAAGCGGCCGGGCACGTTCCGATGCCCGTAGCGGCAGAAAACCCGCCCGTTTCTGCCCGCTTGTGCGGCCGTGTTCCCGGGCCGGGGCGCTGCGGCCCTGCCCGTTCGCCTCCCTCGCGGGCCCGCTCACCGGTACACGGCCCCCGCGACCGGTACGTGGCGGATGGCTTGGACGTGTGCGCGTACGGCCTGAATCCGACGCATGACGGACGGACCGGACCGGGCGGCGGCCCGGGGCTCAGCCCAGGATCAGCCGCTCGGTGTCGAAGTCCGCGATGACCTCCAGACGGCCGCTGAGAGCCGTCACGTAGGCGGCGAGCGTACGGACCTCGACCGCGCCGGGCTCGGCCTGCTCCAGCGCCGCCACACGGTCGATGGTCACGCCCATCAGCGCGGCGACCTGACGCTGCGTCAGGCCCCGGCGGCGGCGTACCGCGGCCAGCCGCTGCGCCCGGTTACGGGCCACCAGTAGGGCCGCGCCGCTCTGCCGCTCCTCCTCGGTCCCGGGATACCAGTCGCGGAAGGAGTCCTGGCCGCCCGCGAACTCCGCGTCCTCCGCGCCGGGCTCCCGGCCCCGCCGCTCCCTCCTGGCGAGACGTTCCCGGGCGAGGGGCAGGGCGTGCTCGTACCAGTCCCACCACTGGGCGCGGTCCGCGCCGACCGCGAGCAGCACCACTGCCTCGGTCGGCACCGCCCCGGACTCCGCGGCCTCGACCGTGCACAGCACCCGCAGGTCCCGGCCGGTCAGCGTGGCGAGCCGCAGTTCGTACAGCTCCGTCGCCGACGGCCGTACGCCCAGCGGTGCACGCACCTCGTGCTCCAACTGCTGCGCCCCGTCGGCCAGGTCGCGCGCTTCGGCGCGAGCCGCGGCGACCGTGCTGTCCGCGGCGGCACGGGCCGCCACCGATCCCTCGCCGGGCGCCCCGTCCAGCTCGGTCAGCGCCTCGTGGACGTCCTGCTGGGCACGCCCGGCCTGCTGGACCGCCTCCACACCCCGCCTGCGGGCCAGGAAGAGGTCGACCTCGTCCTGCACCCGCCGGCTGATCCCGACGAGGTCGGCCTCCCGCTCGCGGACACCGGCGGACGACTCGCCGAGCAGCGCCTGCCGCTGCCGTACCGTCGTGCGCCGCTCCTCCGCTTCCTCGGCGAGGTCGTCCCGGCCGGAGCCCGCGGCCTGCGCCCCCAGCTCGGCCAGCCGCCTGGCCTGCCGCCCCAGTTCGCTGATCTGCCGGTCCAGCTGCCGCCGCGACGCCTTCACGTCGGCCACCGCCCGCCGGATCTTCATCAGCAGCGCGAGCTGGCGCCGGTACCAGTAGTCCAGCGCCTCGCGCGGCTCGCCCGCCCGCAGCGCGACACCCACCGGGGCCACCAGGGGCGGCCCCAGCCGCAGGCCCTCGGCCAGCAGCGCGGTGACCGCCTCCCCGACGAGCCGGGCCGCCCGGGGATCGTCACGGCGCAGGCCGTTCAGCCGGCTCCGTGTCTCACGTGTCAGCACCAGCCCGTACGCCATGGCGGCCTCACTCCCCGACGACCCGTGCGAGAGTCCACGCTTCCACTGTGCCGTTCCCACCGGCCGCTGTCCCCGCAACGGGCGAACGGGGCGGCCCGTGGGGCGGTCAGAACCCGAGGTCGTCGGCGACGGTGGAGGCCGGGACGCTCAGGACGCCGTCGAAGGCGTCGAGCACGGGGGTGTGCAGGTAGCCGCTGTGCATACGGATACGGTCGGGACCGCCCGGCCCCCGGTGCCCGCGCAGCCCGGCGAGGGCGATACCGGACCCCAGCCCCGCGTCCGCGACGGCGGCTTCGAGGCTGCCGGGCTCGGGCGGGTCCAGCGGGGTGTCCTCGACCCGGAAGCCGAAGGCGGTGCCCTCGTCGAGGTGCATCTCGGCGGTGCGTCCGCCGACGCTGGTCATGGCGAGCGCGAAATAGTCGTCGCCCAGCGCGTGGTGCAGATGGTGGCCCATGGGGAGCGACGTGAGACGGCCGTCGAAGAACACCGGGGTCCGCTGGATGTGGGCGTTGTGCGCGGGCAGCACGACGCGGGTGCCCGGCGGGGTGTGGTCCAGGAGCCAGCGCACCGAGTCGGCCATGAAGACCTCGCGGGCGGAGGCGTCGGCCACCGCGCCGCGCCCGGCGTAGAGCTCCGCCATGGCGCGGAACTGGTGGTCGGTGTGGCACGCCGCCTCGGCCCGGTGCAGCGCGACGTCGTACTCCCACCGGCCGCCGCGCTCGACGTACAGCGGCTCCATGGCCCGCAGCCGGGTGCGCAGCCGCGTCAGCAGCGCGCTCAGGGCGTTCTGTTCGGCGGTGTCCAGCCGGGACCAGGCCGGCGCGGCGAGCGCCATGGACGCGCCCGCGAACCGTTCGGCGATCTTCATGGCGTCCTGGACCAGCGGCAGGCCGTCCGGATCGACCTCGCGGAGGTACTCGGCCACCGGCGCCAGGGCCGGGAGCAGCGAGCCCCCGGCCTCCGGCACGTCGACACCGGCGAACCGTACGGGAAGCGTGGCCGTCCGGTTGTAGCGGCGCAGCCAGTGCAGCGGACCGGAGAGCCCGATGGGGATGGCGGCCCCGGTCTGCCGGTCGAAGTCCTCCTCCGTACCGGCCCCTTGGACCCACGCGTCCAGCGCGACGCCCTCGCTGAAACCGAACTCGAAGGCCAGGGCGGTGAAACCGCACCGCTGGACGAGGAAACGCAGCACGCGTTCGCGGGCCAGCCCGAATTCCCGGATGAAATGGGAATTCTCGCCGAGCGCGACGACACGGGCGTCACCGATCAGCGCCCGCAGCGGTTCCAGGTCGTCGAGCGGGGCGTCGGGATCGAGGGTGTCGAGCACGGCGGCCCGCTGCCGCAGCCGGCCGGTGAACGGGCTCTCTCCGCTCCCGCCGCCGGAATTCCGCCCCCGGTCCTCGGCCCGGTTTCGGTCGTGACTTCTGTCGGGCATGCCGGATGCTCACTTTCTCGCAGGTGGGGAAACCGGGGGCGGATGACGTACGGGTTCGGCGACGGGCAACGGAGCGCGGTGCGGCGGCAGGCTCAGGGCAGGATCGCGTCCACGTACCCGCCGTCGACGCGCAGCGCGCCGCCCGTGGTCGCCGACGCCTGCGGCGAGCTGAGGTAGACGACCATGTTGGCGATCTCCTCGGGCTCGATGAGGCGTTGCAGCAGCGACTGCGGGCGGTGCAGGCGCATGAATTCGCGCTGGGCAGCGTCCCACGGAAGATCGCGGTCGACCAACTGATATACGAAGTCCTCGACGCCGCCGGTGTGCGTCGGCCCGGCGATCACCGAGTTGACGGTGACGCCCGTCCCGGCGGCCTCCTTGGCGAAGCCGCGCGAGACGGCCAGCAGCGAGGTCTTGGACATGCCGTAATGGATCATCTCGGCGGGCACCACGACCGCGGAGTCACTGGCGATGTTCTGTACGCGCCCCCAGCCGCGCCCCTTCATCCCCGGCAGGTACGACCGGATCAGCCGGACGGCACTGAGCACATTGGTCTCGAAGTAGGTGCGCCACTCCGCGTCCGTGATCTCCAGGGCCGGACGCGAGCCGAAGATGCCGAGGTTGTTCACCAGGATGTCGGTGTGCGGCACGGCCGACAGGAGGTCCCGCGCGCCGCTCTCGGTGGCGAGGTCGGCGGTGACGCCGGAGACCTCCGCCCCGGGCACCGCCTCCCGCAGCTGCCCGGCGGCGGTGTCCAGCCGCCCGGTGCCGCGTCCCGTGAGCACGACGCTCGCGCCCGCCCTGGCGAGGCCGGTGGCGATGGCGTGGCCGATGCCCTGGGACGAACCGGTCACCACGGCCGTCCGGCCGGAGAGGTCGATGTGCATGTCCGTGCTCCCTTCGCTGTGGCGCTCCGCGCGCTGCGCTGTGGCGTACGTCTGCTGCCAGCATCGCGGGTGCGGCGCGTCCGGTGTGCGGGGCGCGCGGGACACGGGGCTGAGCTGTGGGGCGTGTGATGTATCTCCTTCGGCGTGGGCATGGCGAGCCGTGAGACGGGTAGCCGCTGCCGTGAGACAAGGCACGGGTGTGATGGAAGGAGAAGAGGATGTTGTTGGCGCACCCGGTCGTGTTGGGTAACCTCGTCGACCAGTACGAGACACTGCGGGTGCTGCGTGCCCAGGACGGCAGTCCTGAGCTGCGGCGGCGGATGGACGATCTCGCCTACTCGCTGTGCATTTCCACCGGAACGAAGGACGTTGATGCGGCACTGGTCGCGGCCAGGCACCGGCTGCCCGGCACGGGCGTGCGGGAGGACTCCCTCCTCGCCGTCTGAAGCGCCGTCCGCCCGGCGTTCCGGCGTCGTTGTAGATCCCGCATCCTCCCTCGCCGCGGGCGAGGGCCGGTGCGGCTGAACCGTTCGAGGACTGACCCCACATGACCGCTGCCCGCCTGCCCGCAGGACCGCCGATCTACGACAGTCTCATCGAGAAGCACGGCGATGTCCTGGCCCAGGTCCGCCAGGTGGCCAAGGAGACCGAGCGCGAGGCCGACGAGCTGCTGGACTGGAGCGAGCTGCGCTCCGGCCGGGACTGACGGGCCGTACGCCGCGCAGGGGGCCCGCCGTCCCGAGCGGGCCCCTCAGTTACGCCCGCCGCCGTCCTCCGGCGGCGCGAGCCCGGGCAGCAGACGGCGGGTCAGGTCGCCCAGCGCCTCCACGGTCACCAGGCTGCTCTGCACGCGGTGCACGGACTGGGCGAGACAGGTGTGGGTGCCCGCCACCGTCTCGTGCGCGGTGTCCCGGATCTCGCCGATCAGATGCTCCAGTATGTCCAGCGCGTCGAACAGCTCGGTCAGCGCGGACTGGTTCGCCTCGGTGATCCTGAGCGCGTACCGGTCGAGGGGCCGGCTCGGGTCGAGGGTGAGCGGACGTCCACCGCAGCACAGCGTCACGGTCGGCTCCTGCGTCCTGGGCGGCATGGGCGGTCCTCGCGCGGGGGTGGGGTGCGGGTGCGGTCGTCTGCGGCGCCCGGAGTCGCCGGACCGCGCTCAGAAGTACAGCACGCCCCCGGTGGCCGTGATGTCTCACTCTGAGACGGTACGGCGCCAACCGCCCTTTGCTGAGCGGCCCTTCGGCCCGCCCGCGATACGGCCGTGAGCGTCGCGCCGCGATTGGGTGCGACGGCGGGGATCGCGGTCCGGGCCCCCGGGGCATGAGTGCCACCATGGATTTCCGGGACGCTTCCGATCGGACGGTCATGCGGGCACGCGAGCGGGCGCTGAGCGGCGCCCGGGAAACGGCGGCGCCGCGCGGACCGCAAAGACGCGGCACGGTCGCCACCGCTTCCGGCGCTTCGCACCCCCAGACCAGGGACCGCATCCTCATCTCCTGGGAGCGCTGCCGCCGGCACGCCGTCGACGCCGACCGGCTGCACGTCCCGCACCTGGAACAGCACATCGACTGGGACAGCCGCCTGCTGGCCGCGGCGGCGCCGGTGCTCGACCGCGTCGGGGAACTCCTCGCGGACTGCACGGCCGGTGTGGTCCTCGCCGACGCCGCGGCCCGCGTCCTGACCTGCCGGGGCGGCGATCCGGCCGTGGTCCGCCTGATGGACCGGGTGCACCTGGCACCGGGCTTCAGCTACGCCGAAGAGGCCGTCGGCACCAACGGGATCGGCACCGCGCTGGCCGAACGCCGCCTGAGCACCGTCTTCGGCCCCGAGCACTTCGCCGAACCGCTCCAGCGCGCCGCGTGCGCCGGCATTCCCGTACGCAACCCGCTCACCGGGCGCCAGGAAGGCGTGGTCAACCTGACCTGTCTGCGGCAGGACGCCTCGCCGCTGATGGCCGCGGTGGTACGGCGGGCCGCCGCCGACATCGAGGAGCGGCTGCTCGACCGCTACTCCGGAGGTGAACGCGCGGCGCTGGACGCCTTCCTCGCCGCCGTGCGCCGCACCAGCGGCCCGGTGGTCCTCGTGACCCCCACCCTGCGGACGGCCAACACCGACGCGGTCAGCCTCCTGGAGCCGCAGGACCTGCGCCAGTTGGGCGCGCTGGCCGCCGATCTGCTGGCCGCACCGCCGACCAGCCGCAGGCAGCGCGTCGACGCGTCGCTGCGGCTGGCCTCCGGCCCCGACGTGCGGGCCCGCTGCACCCTGATCGGGCCGCCGGACCGGCCGGTCGGCTGCCTGGCCGGTGTGACGATGCCGGAGGCCCGTACCGCGACCGCCGCACCGGGACGGACGCCCGCCCCGCAGGCCCCGGCACACCGGCCCCCGGCGGCGCTCCCGGCACTGCTGCCGGGCCTGGCGGGCAGCTCGCCGTCCTGGCGCTCCGCGAGCCGGGACGTCGCTGCCGCCTGCCGGCAGCGGCTGCCCACCCGGGTGGTGGGCGAGGCGGGCGTCGGCAAACTGGCGCTGGTGCGCGCGGCCCACCAGTGGGTACGGCCCGGGGCCGCCCTGCGTGTCCTGGACCTGGCCACGGTCCAGCGCACCCCGCATGTGCTGGCCCGTACCGAGGAAGCCCTGCGCGACGAGGACGGCACGGTGGTGCTCCAGCACCTGGAACTGGCCGGCCGGGAGCTGACGCACCGGCTGGAGGCGCTGCTCGCCGGGGCCCGCCGCAACCGGGGCGCCGGTCCGTGGGTGGTCGGCCTCCACACCGTCACCGGACCGGGCCCGGTCGCGCCCGCGGGCCCGGTTCCCCCGGCGCTGGACAGCGCCGTCTTCCCGTGCACGGTGGCGGTGGCGCCGCTGCGCTACCGCCCCGAGGACATCCGCGAACTCGTCCCCGCGCTGCTGGCCCGGCACGGCCGCGGCGGCACCGTGTCCTGCACTCCGGCGGCGCTCCAGGTCCTCACCCGCTTCGACTGGCCCGGCAACGTACGCCACCTGAGCCGGGTGCTCCAGCAGGCGGCACGCGGGCGCCGCCAGGCCGACCTCCAGCCGCACGACCTGGCACCGGAGTGCCACAGCTCCTGCCGCCGCACCCTCACCCCCTGGGAAGCCTCCGAACGCGACGCGATCGTCCGGGCCCTGCACGACACCGCGGGCAACCGGGAAGCGGCGGCCCGGCAGTTGGGCATCTCACGCGCCACCATCTACCGCAAGATCCGGCTCTACGGCGTCACGGTGGCGCCCGCGAGAGCCCGGTGAGGAGGGGGAGCGGGGTCGGTTCCCGTACAAGAGGGCCCGTCCAGGAGGGCCCGTCCAGGAAGGCATCGCCCGCGGCCTCGCGGCACTGCGGGCCCGCGCCGCCCAGGTCCGGCCGGCTGACCCGTTCACCTCCATTACGCGTGAAAAATTGCCCAGTTGGACGTCCCCTTTCGCCGCGTCGCGCTGGATAACATGACCGGGATGTGGTGCTGAGCGATCGCTGAGCGGAGCGGGGGCCGCGCGCATGGGAAAGGCCGAATTGGCTGACATCTGGCCGCTGACTGCCCTGCAGACGGGCATGTTCTTCCATGCCGGTTATGACCCGGGGGCCACCGACATCTACCGCAGTCAGACGGCCCTGGGTTTCGAAGGGCCGCTCGACCTGGGACTGCTGCGTTCCGCGTTACAGCGGCTGATGCTGCGGCACGCACCGCTTCGCGCGGGATTTCGTACGCTGGATTCCGGGGAAACCGTCCAGTTCGTGCTGCGCGAGGCCGAGGTTCCCTGGACGGAAATCGACCTCGGTACGGCGGACGATTCCGTTCTGCGGGAGGTGACGGAGCGGGAATGGCGGCGCCGGTTCGATCTCGCCGAATCGCCGCTGCTGCGGGTCACGGCGATACGGCTCGCCGGTGGCCGTCACCGCGTTCTGCTGGCCCTGCACCACATTCTCTGTGACGGCTGGTCCATCGCGATTCTTCTCGACGAATGGATGACGTTGTACGGGCATGGCGGGGACCCCGCGTGCCTGCCGCCGGTGACGCCCTACGCCACGTATATGTCCTGGCTTGCCGCCCGGGACCGGGACGCCGCCCTCGAAGCCTGGCGGCAGGCGCTCGCGGGCGTCCGGCCCACCCTGGTCGCGGCGGGCAAGGGGACCCGTGCGCCGACGGACCCGGCCGAGGTCCCGGTCGGTCTCACCGCGCCACTGGCCGCCCGGCTGGAACGGCAGGCGCGCCGCCTCGGCGTGACGGTGAGCACCCTGGTCCGCGGCGCGTGGGGCATCCTGCTCGGCAGGCTGACCGGCCGGGACGACGTGGTGTTCGGCACGACCACCGCGGGCCGCCCGCCGGAGGTACCGGGCATCGAGAACATGGTCGGGATGTTCATCAACACGCTCCCGGTGCGGGCGCGTTGGGGTGAGCGGGAGCCGCTGGCGGACTTCCTGCGCCGGATGTCCGCCGAGCAGGCCGCGCTGCTGCCGTACGAGCACCTCGGCCTGTGGGAGCTGCACCACCTCACCGGCACCCGGGAACTCTTCGACACGCTGGTGGTCTACCAGAACCTCCCGCAGGAGATGCCGTCCGGCG
This sequence comes from Streptomyces sp. NRRL F-5755, assembly GCF_001279365.1. NCBI lineage: Bacteria > Bacillati > Actinomycetota > Actinomycetes > Kitasatosporales > Streptomycetaceae > Streptomyces > Streptomyces sp. NRRL F-5755. Next base: position 89,166 of record NZ_LGCW01000003.1, read on the forward strand.
ACCTCGGCCACGGGGTGCGGCTCGGCGAGGTCACCGGACGGTCCGCGGCCCACTACCCCCTCGTCCTGAACGCGCTGCCCGGCGACTTCCGGCTCACCTACCGGCCGGACCTCTTGACCCGGGACGCGGCCGAGGCGGTGGCGGCCCGCCTGCTGCGGGTGCTGGAACAGCTCGCGGGCGACGCCTCGGTGCGGCCCGCGCAGATCGACGCGCTGCTGGACGGTGAGCGCGAGCGGCTGACGACGGGGGTCAACGTCGGCCCGCCCGGCGGGACGGGGGAGACGGTGACCGGCGCCTTCGCGCGGGTGGTGGAGCGGTGCCGGGACCGGGCGGCCGTCGTCGGCGGGGGCGCGCGGTTCACGTACGGCGAGCTGGACCGGCGGGCGGATGCCGTCGCCGGATTCTTGCGGGCCCACGGGGTGGGGGAGGGGGACCGGGTGACGGTGCGGCTGCCCCGGTCCCCGGATCTGGTGGCCGTGCTGCTCGGTGTCGTCAAGGCCGGGGCGGCGTACGTGCCCGTGGACCCGGGCGGCCCGCCGGGGCGTACCGGCCTGATGACCGGCAACGCGGCGGCGGCCTTCGAGGTGACCGGGGCCGACCTGGCGGACGCCCTCGCCGGTACGGGCGGCACGGGGCCCGTGCCGGCACGGGTGACGGCGGACTCGGCGTTCTCCGTGCTCCACACCTCCGGGTCCACCGGGGAGCCCAAGGGCGTGACGGCGACCCACGGCGGCGTCGCGTCGCTGGCGGCGGACCCCTGCTGGGGCGGCTGCGCCACCGGCCGGATGCTCTTCCACGCCCCGCACACCTTCGACGCTTCCCTCCTGGAGATCTGGGTGCCGCTGCTGAACGGCGGCTGCGTCGTCGTGGCCCCCGCGGGGGTCGCCGACTGCGACCTGCTGACGCGCCTGGTCGCCGAAGCGGACCTGACGACGGTCCACCTGACGGCCGGTCTGTTCCGGGTGCTGGCCCAGGAGACCCCGGAGTGCCTGGCCGGTCTGCGGCACGTCCTGACCGGCGGGGACGTGGTGCCCGCCGACGCCGTGGCCCGCGTCGCCCGCCTTTGCCCGGACGTGGAGATCCGCCACCTGTACGGCCCCACCGAGACCACCCTGTGCGCGACCGTCCACCGGCTCCGGCCGGGCGGCCCCGTGCCGGAGCCCCTGCCGCTGGGCGGCCCGCGCTCCGGCGTCCGCCTGTACGTCCTGGACGGCGGGCTGCGGCCCGCACCGGCCGGCGTCCCGGGCGAGCTGTACGTGGCCGGGTCCGGCGTCGCGCGCGGCTATCTGCACCGGCCCGCGCTCACCGCCGAACGGTTCGTCGCCTGCCCCTACGGCGGGCGCATGTACCGCACCGGCGACCTCGTGCGCTGGAACGCCGACGGGCACCTGGAATTCCTCGGCCGCACCGACGACCAGATCAAGATCCGCGGCTACCGTGTCGAGCCGGACGAGACGGCCGCCGTCCTGGCCCGCTGCCCGGAGGCCGCCCAGGCGACGGTCGCCGTACGGGAGGACACCCCCGGGCACAAGCGGCTGGTCGCCTACGTCGTCCCCGCGCACCCCGGCGTCCCGGTCGCCGGCGCCGTCCGGCGGTTCGCGGCCGCACACCTGCCGGAGTATCTGCGGCCCGCCGCGACCGTCGTCCTGGAACGGCTCCCGCTGACCCCGAACGGCAAGGTCGACCGGGCCGCCCTGCCCGCGCCGGACCCGGCTCCCGCAGCCGCCGACGGCCGGGCGGGCACACCGCAGGAGGACATCCTGTGCTCCTTGTTCGCCCAGGTGCTGAAGACGCCCCGGGTCCGCCCGGACGACAGCTTCGTCACGCTGGGCGGCGACTCCCTGCTGGCCACCCGGCTCGCGAGCCGCATCCGTACCGTACTGGGCGTCGAAGTCTCCAACCGCATGCTGTTCGAGCATCCGACGCCGGCCCGGCTCGCCCGGCGCCTGGACCGACTCGGCGCGGCGCGCCCGACGGTGACCCGCGCCGTGCGTCCCACCCCGCTGCCCATGTCCCCCGCCCAGCAGCGGATGTGGTTCCTCGACCGGCTGGAGGGCCCGGACAGCGTCAACAACATCACGCTGTGCCTGCGGCTGCGCGGCCCACTGGACCTGGCCGCGCTGGAGGCCGCCTGGCGCGACACGGCCGTACGGCACGAGACGCTGCGCACGGTCTACGGGGAGGCGGACGGCGCCCCGTACCAGGAGGTCCTGGCGGAGGCCGACGTACGCCTGCCGACTGTGGATGTGCCCGAGGAGCGGTTGCAGGACGCGCTTGCCGCCGAAGCGGGCCGGGGCTTCGACCTCACGGCTGCCCCGCCGTGGCGCGTCACCCTGTTCGCGACCGGGCCCGGCGACCACGTACTGCTCGTGGTGCTGCACCACATCTGTGCCGACGGCTGGTCGCTCGGCATCCTCGCCCGGGACCTGTCGGCCGCATACACGGCACGCGTCGAAGGACACGCGCCGGACCGGCCGCCGCTGCCCGTGCAGTACGCGGACTTCACGCTGTGGCAGCGCGAGCTGCTGGCGGACGAGGAGGACCCGGCGAGCCTGTTCGGCAGCCAGCTCGCCTACTGGACCGGGGCTCTCACGGACCTGCCGCACGAACTGGACCTGCCCGCCGACCGGCCGCGCCCGGTCACCGCGAGCCATCGCGGCCGGACCCTGGCCGTCCGTACACCGGCCCGCACCCACCGGCGCCTGCTGGAGGTCGCCCGGGAGTGCGGCGCGACACTGTCGATGGTGACGCAGGCGGCGTCGGCGGTGCTCTTCTCCCGGCTGGGCGCGGGCGATGACATCCCGTTCGGCGCGCCGGTCGCGGGCCGGGTCGACGAGGCCCTGGACGACCTGGTGGGCTGCTTCCTGAACACGCTGGTGCTGCGCACGGACGTGCGCGGCAACCCCACGTTCGCCGAGCTGACCCGCCGGGTACGCGAAGCCGACCTGGCCGCCTACAGCCATCAGGATCTGCCGTTCGACCGCCTGGTGGAGGTGCTGAACCCGGACCGGTCGCTGTCCCGGCAGTCGCTGTTCCAGCTCGGCTTCGCCTTCCAGAACACCCCGGACACCGCGCTCTCCTTCGCCGGGCTGACCGCGGCCCCCGAGCCCTGCGCGATCTCCTCGACCCGCTTCGACCTCTCGCTCCTGCTGCACGAGGAGCACGACGCGGACGGCGCTCCGGCGGGCCTGGCCTGCCACCTGGAGTACGCCACCGACCTGTTCGACGCGGACACCGTACGGACCGTGGCGGACCGCCTGGTCCGCGTGCTGGAGCAGGTCGCGGACGAGCCGTACGGACGGATCGGCGACCTCGACATACTGGACGAGGCCGAGCGCCACCGGCTGGTCACGGGCTGGAACGACACCGAACGCCCGCTGCCGGACGGCACATTCATGGACCTCTTCCGGGCACAGGCGGCCCGCACCCCGGACGCGGTGGCGCTGCGCTGCGGCTCCGACGCCGTTCCGTACGCCGAACTGGACGCGCGGACCGACCGGTTGGCGCGGTACCTGGCCGGTAAGGGAGTCGGCTCCGAGACGCGGGTCGGGCTGTGCCTGCCGCGCGGGGTGGACATGATCGCGGCGATGCTGGCCGTGTGGAAGGCGGGCGGCGCGTATGTGCCGCTGGACCCGGACTATCCCGCGGACCGGCTCGCGTACATGGTGGCCGACAGCGGCGCGGCCCTCGTCCTGGCCACGGCCGGTACATCGGCCGGTATCCCGCCCGGACCGGCGGTCGTGGAGCTGGACGCGGTGGCGGAGGTCATCGACGGCGAGTCCGCGGCGCCGCTTCAACAGGGCGTGGAGCTCGACCAGTTGGCGTACGTGATCTATACGTCCGGTTCGACGGGACGGCCCAAAGGCGTGGCCGTCCCACACCGTGGCGTGGTCAATCTCGCCATGGCGCTGCGGCCGGTGCTCGGCGCGAGCGAGGGCGTGGTGGGGCTGCAGTTCGCGTCGTTCAGCTTCGACGCGGCGGTGATGGACGTGGCCGTCACGCTGGCCGCCGGCGGCACCCTGGTCATCGCCACCGGCCCGGAGCGCACCGACCCCGAGGCGCTGGCCCGCCTGGTCGGCTCGTACGGCGTCGGCACGGTGTGCATGGTGCCGTCCCTGCTCGCCATGCTCGACCCGGCGGCCCTGCCCGGGATACGGAACCTGGTCGTGGGCGCCGAGCGGCTGCCCGCGGACCTGGCGAGCCGGTGGGCGGGGCGTACCCGGATGTGGAACACCTACGGCCCCACCGAGGCCACCGTGATCAGCACCGCCACCCGGGTCGACCCGGACACCGGCCCAGGGGACCGGCCGCCGCCGATCGGCCGCCCGGTCGGCAACGTCCGCGCGTACGTGCTCGACGCCGCCCTGCGCCCGGTCCCGGCCGGGGTGACCGGCGAGCTGTACACCACCGGTCCCGGGCTGGCCCGCGGCTACGCCAACCGGCCCGCCGCGACCGCGGAGCGCTTCGTGGCCTGCCTGTACGGCGGACGCATGTACCGCACCGGCGACCTGGTGCGGTGGGGCGCCGACGGCGGGCTGGAGTTCCTGGGCCGGGCCGACGACCAGGTCAAGATCCGCGGGTTCCGGGTCGAGCCGGGCGAGATCGAGGCGGTGCTCACCGCGCACCCGGCCGTCGCCCGGGCCGTGGTGACCGCCCGCGCGGACCGCACCGGCGACCGGCAGCTGATCGGCTACGTCGTCCCGGCGGAGCACGCCGACGCGGACCCGCGACTGCTGCGCGACCATGTGGCCCGGTTCCTGCCGGGGCACCTCGTCCCGGCGGCGATCGTGCCCCTCGAAGCCCTCCCGCTGACCCCGAACGGCAAGACCGACCGGGCCGCGCTGCCCGCCCCGGACCGCGTACGCCCACAGGCCGACCGCGGCCCCCGCACCGCCACCGAACACGCCGTCCACCGGATCTGGTGCCAGGTGCTCGGCCGCCCGGAGTTCGGCATGCGGGAGAAGTTCTTCGACGCGGGCGGCACCTCGCTGAAGCTGATGGCCGTACGCAGCGAACTCGCCCGGCTCAGCGGCCAGAACTTGCCGGTCGCGCTGTTCTTCGAGCACTCGACCATCGAGGCGATGGCCGAGACCGTCGACCGCCGCGGGACGGCCCCGGCGGACGACGGCCACAGTCACGAGCTGTAGCGCGGACCGGACCGCCCGGAGAATCGGAGTAGACACATGAGGACGGGTGACGTCGCGATCATCGGGGCTGCCGGGATCTTTCCCGACGCGGCGGACCTGGAGACGTTCCACGACAATCTGCGCGCGGGCCGCGACAGCGTCGGCAGGCCGGGACGCGCCCGGCTGCACCCCGGCGACGACCCCGGCGAACGCTATCTCGCCATGGGATACCTGGACCGGATCGACCTGTTCGACCACGAGCTGTTCGGCATCCCGCGGCGCGAGGCCGAACTGATGGACCCGCACCAGCGATTACTGCTCCAGCTCACCCACCAGGCCATCGAATCCGCCGGGTACGCCCCGGCCGCGCTGCGCGGCTCGGCCGCCTCGGTCCTGCTCGCCGCCGTGGAAACCGGCCCCGACTGGGTCGCGGAGACCGACCGGGACGTGGTCCAGCTGCTCGGCACGTCCACGGCCGCGCTCGCGGCCCGCCTCAGCTACCTCTTCGACCTCCAGGGACCCGCCCTGGTGGTGGACACCGCGTGCAGCAGCGGGCTGACCGCGGTGCACCTCGCGGTCCGGCAACTGCGTAACGAAGAGGCGCCGCTGGCCATCGTCGGCGGCATCAACCTGCTGCCCCCGCCGGTCAGGAAGGCCGACTGGACACCGCTGCCGGGCCTGGAGTCGAGCGACGAACGGTGCCGGCCGTTCGACGCCGACGCCAACGGCATGACAGCGGGGGAGGGCGGCGGCATCGTCGTACTGAAACTGCTGTCCGAAGCGCTCACCGACGGCGACAACGTACTGGCCGTCCTCAAGGGCGTCGCCGTCAACCACAACGGCTACCGCGCCGCCACCATGGCCGCGCCGAGCCAGACGGCCCAGGCCGCCGTGCTGGCCGAGGCGTGGCGGGACGGCGAGGTCGGGGCGGAGACCATCGGCTACGTCGAATGCCACGGCTCCGGCACCCCGCTCGGCGACGTGGTCGAGGTGGACGCGCTGCGGCGGGCGTTCACCGCCGCGGGCGTGACCGCCCGGCAGTGCGCGATCGGCTCGGTCAAGGCCAACATCGGGCACCTCGGCAACGTGGCGGGCATCGCCGGGCTGTTCAAGGTCATGGCGGCGCTGCGGTACGGCGTCCACTACCCGGCCGTCAACTTCACCGCCCCCAACCCGCTGATCGACTTCACCGGTCCGGTGTACGTGAACGACACGTCCCGCCTCTGGCCGGACGCACCGACCGTACGCCGCGCCGGGCTGAGCAGCTGGGGCATGACCGGCACCAACGTGCACGCCGTACTGGAACAGGCACCCGCCACCGCCCCACACGAGGCCACCGTGCCGGGGGCCGAACTGGTCACCGTCTCGGCCCGCTCGGCCGCCGCACTGGACCGCTACCGCACCCGGCTGGCCGACTTCGCCGAGCACACCGGCCAGCCCCTGCGGGCCGTCGCGCACGCGCTCAACCGGGGCCGCGACGACCATCCGTACCGGCTGGCGGTGACCGCCACGGCGACCGGCGAACTGGCCGTACGGCTGCGCGCGGCCACCGCCCCCGAGGCACCCGCGCCCGACGCGCCGCGGCCAGCCTTGCTGTTCTCCGGGGACGCACTCCTGGACGACGCGGCCTGGGCCCGGCTGTGCGCGGACTTCCCCGTACCGGCCGGCTGCGTGGAACTCGACGCCGCGACCACCGACCCGGCGGGCCGCACCGTCGTCCGGCAGTACGCCCTCCACCACGTGGCCGAGTCGCTGGGGCTCACGGACCTCGGCCTGATCGGCTCCGGGGCGGGCAACCTGGCCGTCCGCGCCGTACGGGGCAGGCTCACGCTCGCCGAAGCCGTCGCCGAGGCCGCCGGGCAGCGGCTGGACCCGGCACCCGACCGGGCGCGGCTGGAGCCGGTGGCGGCGGGGCTGGCCCGCGACGGAGCCCTGCTCGTGGCGCTCGCCGGCGGGGGCGTCCTCGCGCGCGAGATCGGCGCCCTCGCCCCGGACCTGACCGTCGTGGACCTCGCCGCCGACGGCTCCCGCGCCGAGGTCCTGGCCTCCCTCGGCCGCCTCTACGCCCTCGGCGCCGCCCTCGACTGGGAGCGCCACTACCGGGGCACCGGCATCCGGCGCATCGAGGCACCGACGTACCCCTTCGAGGCGACCCGCTGCCCGTTCGGCCGCCCCCGCACCGAGCCGCCCGCCGCCTCCCGTCCGGCCGGGACCGCCGCCGCGCCGTCCGGCCTCGCGGAGACCGAACGGCGCGTCGCCGCGGTCTGGGCGGACCTGCTCGACCGGCCCGACGCCGGTCCCGACTCCGACTACTTCATGCTCGGCGGCACCTCCCTCGTCGGCGTCGGCCTGCTGCGCCGCCTCCAGCAGGACTTCGGCGTACCGGTGACCTTCGGCGATCTGTACGCCCACACCACGGTCCGCGCCCTCGCCCGGTGGCTGCACGAACTGAGCGCAGCAGCGGGGGAAGCCGGGGCGGCCATGAGCCCGGACGACCGGCCGATCCCCCGGATCGGACGCGACGGCCCGCTGCCGCTGTCCTTCGGGCAGGAACCCCTGTGGTACCTCGACCAGGTCAACCCGGGCAGCCCGCTCTACAACGTCCCCGCGCCCCTGCACCTGACCGGCCCTCTGGACACCGGCGCCCTCCAGGACGCGCTGACCGACATGGCCGCCCGGCACGAGGTGCTGCGTAGCGCCTTCCTGACCGACGCGGACAGCGCGCCGTACGTGGCGTTCACCGCGCCCGAACCGCTCCTCGCCGTCCTGGACGTGAGCCGGATGCCCGAGGAACAGCGCGGCCCGCGCGTCCGCACCCTCATCCGGGACGCGGTCGCGCAGCCCTTCGACCTCACCCGCGACACCCTGCTGCGGGTGCTGCTCATCAAGCGGGCCGAGGCGGACCACGTCCTCGTCCTGACCTTCCACCACACCGTCTTCGACGGCGGCTCCACCGCGCTGTTCACCCGCGACCTCGCCGAATTCTACCGGGCCCGCAGCACCGGCACCCCGGCCCGCCTGCCCGAACTGCCCGTCCAGTACCAGGACTACGCCGCCTGGCAGCGCTCCCTGCCGGGCGGACCGCGCTGGCGGCGCAGCCTGGACTTCTGGCGCGCGGAGCTGGCCGGCCTCGACCGCCCCGAACTGCCGCTGGACCGCCCGCGCCCGGACGTCCAGTCGTACGACGGCGAAGTGCTCCCCTTCCTCGTCGACGCCGAAAGTGCCGAGCGGGTACGGGAGTACAGCCGCCGGCACGGGGTCACGACCTTCGTCACCATGCTCGCCGTGCTCGACGCACTGGTGCACCGGTGGTCCGGGCACCGCGACATCGTCATCGGCGTCGCCACCTCCGGGCGCGTCCACCCCGACATCCAGGACGTCCTGGGCTACTTCAACAACCTCCCGCCGTTCCGTACCGACACCACCGCGGACCTGACGTTCGACGAGCTGGTCCGGCGGTGCGCGGGCACCGTCGCGGGCGTCCTGGACCACGAGGAGATCCCGGTCAGCCAGATCGTCTCGGCGGCAGGCGCCCGGCGCGACCTGGCCCGGCACCCGCTGTACGACGTGACGTACACCTACCAGAACGTGCCGCAGTACGAAGGCGGCCTGGCCGGGGTGGAGATCACCCGGTACGCGGACACCGACGTCGGCGGGGTGGTGCCGGGCACCGCGAAGTTCGACCTGTCCTTCGGCATCGTGGACGCCGGGGCCGGGCCGATGATCGGCGAACTCGACTACGCGACGGCCCTCTTCGACCGGGCCACCGCCGACCGCCTCGTACGGTGGTTCCCCGAGCTGGTCGCGGCGGCGATGGCGGAGCCGGGGCGGACGCTGGGGGGGCTGGGCCCGGAAGGGGCGCAGGGGGAGGCGCGGGCGGAGGCGCCGGCAGAGGCGGGCCCGGCGCTGCACCCCGTACCGGTAGGCCCCCGCTCCGCCGAGCCGTCGGGTGAGCCGCCGGAATCGCCGCCCGACGCCGAGCGGGTCCTGCGGAAGCTGTTCGCCGAGCTGGTGGGCGTGGCCACGGTCCGGCCCGACGACGACTTCTTCACCATCGGCGGGGACTCGGTGATGTCCATCCAGCTGGTGGCCCGTGCCCGCCGCGCCGGAGTGATGGTCTCGCAGCGCGATGTCTTCGAACACCGGACGGCCGCGGCGATCGCGGCGGTGGCCACGGCCGCGGCCGCACCGCCGCGCACCGAGGCGGACGCGGGGACGGATCAGCGCGTCCCGCTCACGCCGGTGATGCGGGAATTCGCCGAACGGGCGGGGATGCCGGGGTTGTTCGCGCAGACGGTGACCGTGGCCGTCCCCGCCGGAACGGACCCCGCCGTACTGGCCGCCGCTTTCCGGGCGGTACGGGACCACCACGCGATGCTCCGGGCCCGCCTGGCGGGGGAGGAGGGCGCCGACCCGGCCACCTGGGCGCTGACGGTGCCGGGAGCCGACGCGGACGGCGGGGCTTCCCACGTCCGCCGGGTGGACGCGGCAGAACTCGATCCGCTGGAGCTGGCCGGTCTCCTCGAACGGGAGAGCCGGGCCGCGGCCGGGCGGCTCGATCCCCGCGCCGGGGTCACCGCGCAGCTCGTCCTGCTGGACCGGGGGACGGCCGAGGAGAGCCGTCTGCTGCTCGCCCTCCACCACCTCGTGGTCGACGTGCTGTCCTGGAAGGCCGTACTGTCCGACCTGGAAGCGGCGTACGAAGCGCTGGCCGCGGGCGAGCCCGTGAGCCTCCCGCCCGTACCGACCTCCTTCGGGCAGTGGGCGCGGACCCTGGCGTCACTCGCGGCAACCCCGCAATGGCAGGCCGAACTCCCTGTGTGGGAGCGCACGTTGGCCCCCGGCGAGCCGCTGCCCGGTGGACGGCCTCTGGACCCCGGGCGCGACACTCCCGCGCATGCCGGACACGTTTCCGTATCGCTGCCGGCGCCGGTGACCACCGCGCTGCTGACGACCGTCCCGGCGGCGTTCTACTCCGGGACCGGTGACCTCCTGCTCGCCACGCTGGCCGCCGCGGTGGCCGGATGGCGCGCGGCGCGCGGGGACGGCACCGGGCCGGTGCTGGTCGACGTGGAGGGCCACGGCCGCGAACCGCTCACCGAGGACATGGACCTGTCCCGCACGGTGGGCTGGTTCACCTGCGTCTACCCCGTACGGCTGGACCCCGGCACGGCCGACCTGCCCGAGGTACGGGCCGGCGGCCCCGCCGCGGGACACCTCATCAAACGGATCAAGGAACAACTCGGCGTCGTCCCCGGAAATGGCCTGGGCCACGGAGCCCTGCGCTACCTGGCCCCCGGAACCGGCAGCGCACTGGCCGGGCTGCCCGCCCCGTCGATCGGCTTCAACTACCTGGGCGGACTCCTCGGCGAGGAAACCACCCCGAACGGCGGCTGGCGACTGCTCGAACTGGGCGGCGAGATCGCGGAGCACACCCCCCTCGGCCACGCGCTGGAGACATCCGGCACGGTCATCGACGGCCCGGACGGACCCGAACTGCACCTGACCGTCACAAGCTCCCGCCACCTGCTCGACGAGCACGCGGCCCGCGACCTGTGCCAGGACTGGGCCGCCCTGCTGACCGGGCTGGTGGTGTACGCCGACCGGCCCGGTGCGGGCGGGCATGTGCCGTCCGACTTTCCGCTGGTCGCGTTGAGTCAGCGGCAGATCGAGCAGTTGGAGGCGGGGGTCGGGGAATGAGCGTTGGGTTGCGGATCATGGCCACTCATCTGCCGGGGCGTACCGCTCTGGCGGATCTGCCGGAGCTGGCCGAACTGGGTGCCGCGGAACGGGCGGCGTGTCTGGCTCTCGGTATCGAGCGGGTGGCTGTCGGGCCGGGCCTGTCCGCCGTGGATCTGGCGGCCCGTGCCGGGCGGCAGGTGCTTGCCGCGGCGGGGCTCGGGCCGGAACGGCTGGATGGTCTGGTCCTGGTCGAGTCCCGGGCGCCGGAGACGTTCTCCACCTCCGAGGCGACCCGGCTGCAAAGGCTCCTCGGCGCCGACCGGGCGTGGGCGTTCTCGGTGGGCGGCCTGGGCTGCGCCTCGGTGGTGCCCGCCCTGCTCGCCGCGGCCGGACGGCTCGCCACCGATCCGTCCGCGGCGCACATCCTGGTCGCCCACGGCAGCAAACCGGTCACCGCGCGCCGCTACCGGCACCCGGTGACCGTCAACGGCGACAGCGGCCAGGCCGTCCTGGTCTCCCGGGACGGTCCGCTGCGCGTCCGCGACATCCTGCTGGAGACCAGCGGGACGTACTGGGATCTGTTCCATGTCGACTACCGGGGCCGGGCACCGGAGCAGTGGCGCGAGGAGTGCACCGACATCCCCACGTACGCGTTCCGGCTCGCGGTGGAGTCCAGGAAGCGGATCGCGGCGCTGACCCGCCGGCTGCTGGAGCGCAACGGCCTGGACCGGGACGCGGTCTCCTGTTACGTGGGGCAGAACCTGTCCACCGCCGCGCACCGGATCGTCGCCGAGTCGCTGGACGTCAAACTCTCCGGCGCATGCGCCGACAACCTGCGCGACAACGGCCACCTCGGCCCCAACGACGCCCTGTTCAACCTCGCCGCCGCCGTGGACCGCGGGGAGCTGCCCGAAGGCGGACTGGCCGTCGTCCTCAACATGAGCCCGGCGGCGGCGTGGAGCGCGATGCTCGTCGAACACGGGACGGGGGAGGGCGGGGCGGTCTGTCTCTGAGCCGGCCCGCCGGCCGGGCCGGGAAGGCAGTCCTAGACGAGTAGTTCTGATTACGGGGTTCACGGACGAAGGGAGGGTGTCCAGCATCGGGTTGTGACGACCGAGTTGGACACCCTCTTGACCGCACTGTATGTGCACGTCGATGACCATTTAAAGAGCCCGCGGTGGCGGGGCCGGCCGCCCCGGCTGACCGATGCGGAACTGGTCACCCTCGCCGTGGCCCAGGCGGTGCTGGGCTTTCACTGCGAGGCCCGCTGGCTGCGCTTTGCCCACGCCCACCTGCACGACCTGTTTCCCTACCTGCCCCAACGGCCCGCCTACAACAAGCGCCTGCGGGCCGCGCTGGGCCTGGTCAAACGGGCCATCCGGTCCCTGGCCGCCGACACCGACCTGTGGCAGGACCCGGTGTGGATCGTGGACTCCACCCCCGGCGAATGCGCCCGCTCGCGCGAGAGCGTCAAACGCTCGGACCTGGCGGGCTGGGCGAACTATGGCTACAGCCGCTCGCACTCCCGCTTCTACTGGGGCGTGAAACTGCATCTGGTGTGCACCCCGGCCGGCCTGCCGGTGACCTGGGCCCTGGCCGACCCCAAGATCGACGAACGGCAGGTGCTGGCCGCCCTGGTCGACAGCGAGCCCCAGCTCGCCGCCGCCCGGCCCGGCCTGCTGATCCTGGCGGACAAGGGCTACGTCTCGCATGAGCTCGACCGCTTCCTGGCGGCCCGCAACATCCGGCTGCTGCGGCCCTCCTACCGCAACCGCGTTCCGCGGCCGGAAGAAGCCCTGCTCAAAACGGTGCGGCAGCTGATCGAGCCGGTCAACGACACCCTCAAAGGCCAGCTCGGCCTCGAACAGCACGGCGGCCGCACCATCGAAGGCGTCGGCGTCCGGGTGGCCCAGCGCATCCTCGCCCTGGCCTGCGCCATCTGGCACAACCGCACCATCGGCGCAGCCACCACCAGGTCACTCATCGCCTACGACCACTGAGCCACATCGGAACTACTCGTCTAGTCCGTCGGCCGTCGCCGCGGGCGTCCCCGCAGTGCCGTGCCGCGCCGGTGCAGCTCCTCCAGGGCGTCGAGCATGATGGTGCGCTGGTGCCAGTCGAGCCATCGGCCGGCCTCTACGCCCAGTCCGTCCAGGGCGGTGGCCTGCGCGCGCGTGAGTTCCTGGCGCCGGCCCGGGAGGTGGAGGGAGTACACGCCGACGGTACGGCCCGCGGCCGAGAGCATCGGCATGCTGTGCACGGTGCGGGAGCCGACCGCGAGGATCATCTCGCGGGCCGGTTCGCTCAGCGTCTGATCGGTGGTGACGTCGGAGATGACGCGGACCCGGCGCCGGGCGGCGAGGGAGCAGGGCGTGCCCCCCTCGACCACGGCGAAGTAGTCCAGGAACTCCTCGCTGAGGCCGCGGTGCTGCTCCATCCGCAGCCCGGTCGCCGGCTCCAGCGTCTGGAGGTCGGCCATGGTGGTGTCGGTGACCGTCAGCGCCTGGTGCAGCACCTGCTTCAGGACGGTGCTGCGGTTGACCTTGTCCGGCCGGTGGCCGGGCAGGAACCGCAGCGCCGGCGGCGTCCGGCCGGACCGGCCGGGGAACCACAGCCCCCGGTCGTCGTCGGGGCGGGGCACGGACACCACGGCGGACGCCAGGGCCCGCAGCTTCAGATTGTGCTGTTGTGAACAGCGCTTCATCAGCTCGAACGCGCTCTCCGCGTCCGGCAGCCGGTAGCGCTCCTGGAGCATGCCCTGCGCCTGGGAGACCAGCGGATGTGCGACGAGCTTGCCCCGCAGGTCGCGTACCTCGCGGCGGAGCCGGTCCAACTCCTCCTGCCGGCCGTCCGGCGGGCTGTCGTCCCGGCTGCCGTCCGGGCCGCCGTTCGCGCTCGGCGCCACGGCGGCAGCGTCCGGCACATACGCTGAGGACGGCGAGTCCTCCGGGTCCTGCATGGCTTCTTCTCCCGGGTAGGGTCCGATACCGGGGCGCCGGGAGCAGACAGTGGGCGACGGGCCACCGGCAACCCGGAAGGCGCCTCGACTTGCGAACCTAACCCATTCGGCGGTGGTGTCCCGCACGGCACGGGGATTCCGGAGCCGTTGTGGTACGAGCCACTCGGCCTCCCGGCGGCGGGCCGGACCGTGCCCCCGCCGGGCGGACCGGGCCGCTCAGGGCCTCGGGTCGGTGTGGCGCAGCCGGTGCGGAAACGCCTCCACGAGTGAGCCCCAGCCGCCGAGGGGGAGGAACACCGTCACCCATGATCCGTCGGCGAAGCCGATCTCGTGCGTGCCGTGCCGTATGTCCTTGCGGTCCCGCAGCCAGGTGATGTCCTGGCGGGCGACGGCGTAGGCGGGCTCGGCGGCGTCCGCCACCTTCTTGCCGTCCGGGGCGAGCCGGACGCGCATCACGTGCAGGCCGCCCCCGGTGAGCAGCATCACCGACAGGTACTTCTCCTCCGTACGCGGGCGCAGCGCCGCCGCCAGCCGCCCGGCGGCGCTCTCCCAGCCGCCGTGCCACTGCGCGCTGCGGTCCTCGCCCCGCCGGTCCCAGGCGTCCATCGCCGCGTTGAAGGGATTGATCCGGTCCAGCGCCAGATCGACCCGCTCCGCGCCGTTCAGCAGCCGGTCGGTGGCCCTGGGCCGGAGCCCGAACGCGTCCACCCGGTACGGCTTCGGCGGCTGCGGCACCCGTTCTCCCGGCTCGACGGTGTGCCCGTCCACCACCGCCTCGCCGGGCGGCAGCAGCGCCGCCGCCCGCGCCTTGGCCTCGCGCAGCAGCGCATGCCGGTCGGGCGGCTTGACCCATGCCTTGAGGCCGGACCAGAACGCCTCGACGATCGTCATCCGAAAGCCTCCCGCACGGATTTCCCGGCCTGGTCGGGATTCTGCCCCATGCGCTCGTCGAAGCTCTGCGACGGCGGGCGCCTGCCGTACTCGTACGCCTCTTCCGCGAGCCCGGGGCCGTTCTCCGTGGCGGAGCCCGTCACGGCGCCGCCGATGTCGACGCCGAGCACGCCCTTGGCGATCTTCTTGCCCTGCTTCCACGCCATGTACTGGGCGATGTCGGACATCTCGGGCCGTTCGCCGCGCAAGAGGTTCCCGGCGATCCGCTTCCGCGCGCCCTTCCACTCCTTGATCTTCGCCCGGTCCAGCCCGCGCAGATAGCGGCGCAGCCGGGAAAGCTTGGCCAGGGCCCGGGTCTGCCGGGCGATGTCGGCGAGCTTGTCGGCCAGTTTCGCCGCGATACGGGTCGCCTTGGCCGCCCGGTACGCCACGTTCGCCGCACCCGCGAGCGGGCCGATCGCCGCCGCCGCGCCCGCCGTGAGCACCGACAGGATCGCCGTGGTCGCGGCGGTGACCATCAGCGCCTCGACGATCTCCACCAGCAGGTCCGTCATCGCCTGCTCGGCGATGACGCAGGCCGCCGCCGCCATCTCCAGCAGCTCGGCGACGGTGTCCATGTCGTCGGCCTCGCCGAGCAGCGCCTGCTCGAAGTCGGTCATGGTTGTGCCGAAGCCCTGCGCGGCCTCGCTCTCCCACACCCGCTCCACGGACTTGCGCTCGGCGACCAGGTCGGCCACGACGTCCCGCAGGTCGCGGGCCGCGTCGCGCCACTCCTGGGCGGTCTTCTCCAGCAGCTCGCTGTCGCCGGTGACCCAGTCGAACCAGTCGTCGGCGCCACACTGCTTGAGGATGCCCTTGATGACCTCGTCGAGGGTGGCGGCGAGCGGATTGCTCCAGTCCAGGACGTAGTTGACGCGGTCGAGCGCGCTGCCCGCCGCCTGCCCGACGCCCATCAGGCGCCGCCCCCGAAGCCGCGCGCCGTCTCGTCCTCGTTGGCGTCGTAGTTCTCCGCGGACCCGCGCACCGCCTCGGCGATGGTGCGCAGCATCTCCGCGCTGTCCTCCAGGTCGGTACCGGACTGGTCCTTCTGCTCGATGTAGTCGGCGCGCAGGCTGTTGGCCTCCGGGAGCTGCCCGAAGGTGCCGTCCGACAGATCGAGGGCGGCCGTACGACTGCGGATCTTCGCGATCCGGTCGGCCGCGCTCTCGGCGGCGCGCGCGTAGGCGCGCAGCGCGTCGCTCTCGACGTTGGTGCCCTGACTCATGAGACCCCCGTTGCCATTTCTTTGCCAACGCATGACACACGAGCCGGCGGCGTACGTCAATCCGGGCCCTGGTCAGCGGGGGTGTTGGCCCCTTTTTCGACGGATGTGGGAGGGGCCACGGTGCAGCGGAGCGGCGTCAGTCGACCGGTTCCGAGGACGCCATCAGCCGCGCCAGTTCGGTCCGTGAGCGGACGCCCAGCTTGCGGTAGACCCGGGTGAGGTGGGCCTCGACCGTCTTGCGGGAGACGAACAGGGAGACGGCCGCCTCGGTGTTGTTCAGGCCGCGCGCCACCGCGCGCGCCACCTGGAACTCCTGCGGCGTCAGCTGCCGCAGGACACCGTCGCGCGCGGCCGGGGCCGCCAACGGGGCGCCGGTGGCGGCCAGTTCACCGGCGGCCCGGCGGGCCCACGGCACGGCGCCCAGGCTCTCGAAGCGCGCCAGCGCCGAGGTGAGCGGGGCGCGGGCGGCTGCGGGGTGGCGGTAGCGGCGCAGCAGTTCCGCTTCGCACAGCAGCGTACGGGCCTGCTCGAACGGGTCCCGGGCGCGCTGGTGCGCCGTGAGCGCGGCGGCGAACGCGGCCCGCGCCGCCTCGTACGACTCGGCCAGCAGGCCACGGCAGCGCGCGGCGGCGGCCTCCGGCGCGGCCAGCCCGGTGGCCCGCGCGCGCTCCTCCAGCCAGTCCGTGACCTCCGTGGCACGCGCGGCGTCGCCCGCCCGTAACTGCGCCTCCGCGAGGTCGGCGGCGCACGGCACCACCGCTGGATTGCCCACCCCCTGCGCGGTGACCAGCGCGAAACTCTGCTCCAATTGGTCGGCGGCGGCGCAGTGGTCGCCGTGCGCGAGGGCCGCCAGGCCCAGCGCGGCGGTCAGGTGCGCCTCCAGGCAGCCGATGCCGTACCCGCCGATCTCCCGCCGCGCGCGGCTCACCTGCTCCTCGCACCGCACCCGGTCGCCGCGCAGCGCGTCCAGCCGTGCCAGGCAGGCCAGGCTGTAGCCGACGCAGGCGTTCTGGCCCAGCTCCTCCGCCCAGCGCAGCGCCTCGGTGGCGTCGCCGTACCCGGCGGTCCAGTGGCCGACGCGGGCCTCCAGCTCGCTGCGTACGGCCAGGGTGAACGGCAGCACACCGGGCGCGCTGTGCCGGCGGGCCGACTCCACGGCCGAGTTGAACAGCCGGCGGCTGCGGTCCCGGTCCTCGATCCAGTTCCACGCCTGCCCGGCCAGCGCGTACAACTGCTGATTGCGTACCGGATCACCCGTGCAGTGGCCGTCGGCCGCGCCCAGCATCTCCCTGCCCCGGCCGGTCTGTCCGGCCAGGGCCAGCGCCGAGCCCAGCAGGGCCATGCTCAGCCAGCGGTCCGGGCCCGACTCCGAGGCCAGCTGGAACGACTCCTTGGCCGTACGCACCGCCGAGACCACCCGGCCGTCCATGCTGGCGGGCACCACCGCCTCGGCGAGCAGCACACATGCCCGTACGGGATCGGTACGGCGGATGTTCCGCGCGGCCTCGACGAGGAGTTCGTAGGCGCGCGCGGGCTCGCCGTTCCAGGTGTGGATACGGCCCAGCAGCAATTCGATGTCGGCGCGCACGGCGGGCTCCGCGGTCGTGCGCAGGGCTTCCTCGCACCACTGCGAGCTGGACGCCGAGCCGCCCAGGAAGGCGTCGGACGCGGCGCGGTGCAGCAGGTCCGCGCGGGCCGCCCGGTCACCGGTGAGTTCCGCGGCGCGCCGCCAGGCGAGCGCGGACTCCTCGAACGCGCTGCGCCGGCGGGCCTCCTCCGCCGCCTCGGACAGCGCGGCGGCGGCCCGCTCGTCCGGGCCGGTGGCGGCGGAGGCCCGGTACCAGGCGTGCAGCGGGCCGCGGGTGACGTCCGCGAGGGCGCCGAACGCGGCGAGCCGGTACGCCAGCGGCGCCCGCCCCAGGACCAGCGGGCGCAGCACGGGATGGCGGAAGTCCAGCCCGTCACCGGTCGCCGTCACGAGCCCGTCCTCCTCGGCCGGGCACAGCGCCTCCAGCGACAGGCCGAGCACCGCCAGGGCCTCGCACAGCCCGGACAGCTCCGTCGACCGGTGCGCGGCGAGCACGGTCAGCGCCTGCCGGGTGGCTTCCGGCAGCGCGCGGATACGGGCCGACCAGGCCCGCTCCAGGTGCCGGCCGAGCGAGGGCGGATTGTGCATCGGCTGCTCGCCGCGCAGTTGTTCGGGGCTCAGGGAGTGGGCGGCCTCCAGGAGGGCGAGGGGGTTGCCACCGCTGATCTTCACCAGGTCCGTCTCCACCGCGGGCGCGGCCACGATCCCGTGCTGCCGCAGCAACTGCCCGCACTCGCTCCGCGACAGCCCGGTGACCTCGACGGACGGCAGGCTGTGCGGCACCCCCGGCTCGCCCTGGTCCTCGCGCGAGGTGAACGCGAGGGCGACCCGCTCACCCGCCACCCGCCGCGCGACGAACAGCAGCACCCGCTGCGAGGACGGGTCGACCCACTGGAGGTCGTCGACGAGCACCGCCACCGGCCGCTTCTCGCCGAGCGCGGCCAGCACGTTCAGCGCGCCCATGCAGGCCGCGTACGGATTGGCCAGCGGCTCGCCCGACAGGGCCAGGCACGATTCCAGTGCCGCGCGCTGCACCCCGGGGAGTTCCCTGAATTCCGTACCAAACGGGAGCAACAGGTCGGCGAGGGCGGCGAACGGCAGGACCGTCTCCGACTCGATGCCGCGCGCCCACAGTGCCGCGTCCCCGGCCTGCCCGGCCGCGTACTCCAGCAGCGCCGTCTTGCCCACCCCGGGCTCGCCCCACAGCAGCAGCGCGGCGCCCCCGTCCGCCCCCGCCGCCAGCAGGTCGTCGATCAGACGGCGCTCGCGCTCACGGCCCACGAGGCCGGGGCCCGCCGGGCGGGCGGGCCGGGACCGGCCGGAAGTCCGTTGCCTGCCGTCCATGTCGCCCCCCGGGCGCTCGCAGGTGCCGTGTGTCGGCCCGTGCTCGGTCGCCGGGACCATCATGCTCCCGCGGGCAGCACCCCTGAAGAGCTTGCGCATATGTGGGGAGGTCCCCGAAGCGCGGGCACGGCGCATGGGGTTGAGTGGCAGCACGCGCGGACGGAGAGCGCGGACGGCGAACTCGGGGGGCACGTCATGACAGGCTCCGCAGAACCCGGTCACCGACTGGATTCGGTCGAGATCAAGGTCACGTTCTCCGACGCGCGGGCGGAGGTGGCCGCCAAGGCTCTGGCACCGGACGACGGGGGCGTCTGGTGCCAGGTCTTCTTCTGCGAGGGCCCCCGCCGCCGGCCGGGCGAACTCCCGTTGCTGGAAGCCGGGTTGATCCTGCGCCTGCGGGCCCGCCAGGACAAGGAGGGCGACTCCACGGTCAAGCTCCGGCCCTGCCGCCGGGCCCGGGTGCCCCGCCACTGGCTGGACTTCCACCGGCGCGGCGACGACGAACTCCGCCTGGAATCGGACTGGTCGGGCGAGCGGCAGGTGCTCTCGGCCTCGCTGACACCGCCACGACATCGACGCGGTGACCGACGGGCAGCGGCCGCTGCACACCGCCTTCTCCCACGCCCAGGAAGACTTCCTGGCCGACTGCGCCGACCTGCCCGTCGACTTCCGGGAGCTGACCGTGTACGGGCCGGTGCGCGCCGAACGCTGGCGCGGCGTCCGCCACCGGCGCCACGAACTGACCGTGGAACGCTGGTCGCTGACGCCGCACGGCGGGCCGCCGCTCGACTGGCTGGAGGTCTCCGAGCGGGTGGAGCCGGAGGGCGCCGAGGTGGTACGGGCGTCGCTGCTGGCCCTGCTGCGCCACCTGGACCTGCAACCGGACCTCGCCCAGCAGACCAAGACCCGGCGCGTCCTGGAGGCGCTGACGAGAGACGTGTGACCGCACGTGGAGGTAGCGGTATGGGGGGACTGCCGTTTCGCCTGGACGTCTTCGAGGTCCGGGACGAGTGGGTGATCATGTGTACGTCGCCGCTCGGCCGGGCCAGCGCCAAGGTGCGCCCGCCCTACGGGCCCGACGAGCTGCGGCTGATGCTCGCCGAGGTCCGGATGGCCCTGATCAGATCGGCCAGCCCGGTCATCACCCGCCGCGCCTCGCTGGTCGAGAAGAGTGTCCGGGACTTCGGCGAACGCCTCTCCGACACCGTGCTGACCGGCGACATCCGGCTGCTCTTCGACCGCTGCCGGGAGCACGCCCGGCAGCAGGACGAACCGCTGCGCGTCGTGCTGGGCCTGGACGGGCCGCAGGTCTCCGGCATCCCCTGGGAGTTCGCGATCGACCCGTACGCGCGCGACAGCTACCTCGGCCTGCGGGTGCCGGTCGTCCGCTCCCCGCAGCTGATGGGCGCCCCCGCGCCGGTGTGCGTGACGCCGCCGCTGCGCGTCCTCGGCGTGATCTCCCGGCCCACCGATCTGCCCGCGCTCCAGAGCGAGCGCGAACGCGACGAGATCACCCAGGCGCTCCAGCGGGTGAGCACCGATGTGGCCGTGGACTGGCTGCGCGGCGACAGCTGGCAGGAACTGGCCGAGGCGGTCCGCGACCGCGCCCCGCACGTCCTGCACTTCGTCGGCCACGGCGGCTTCGACCCCGAGACCGAGTCCGGGTACCTGGAACTGTCCGCCGAGGACGGCACCGCGATGCACGTCTCCGGCACGGACCTGGGCCGCCTGATCCACGACAGCCCCCAGCTGCGGCTGGTCGTGCTGAACGCCTGCGAGTCGGCGACCAGCGGCGCCGAGGGCGTCTTCAGCAGCACCGCCGCGAAGATCATGCGGGAGGGGGTGCCGGCCGTGGTCGCGATGCAGTACGAGATCACCGACCCGGCCGCGCTCGCCTTCGCGTCGTCCTTCTACACCGGCATGGCCCGCGGGCGCCCGGTCGACCGGGCGATGACGCTGGCGCGCGAGAGCGTGAAGATGACGCTGCCCGGCAGTCTGGAGTGGGCGACGCCGGTGCTGTTCCTGCGGTCCGACGAGACACAGCTGTTCGTCGTGCCGGAGCGCGCGGAGCAGGCGGAGCCGTCCGGCGCGGGGGAGCGGGCCGCAGCGCCGTCGGCCGCATCCGGCGGCGATGTGGGGAGCCTGGCGTCCGAACGGACCGTGCCCCAGCGGGCGCCCGGTTCCGGCCCGCCGCCGGGCGGCGGCGCCGCGCCCGGACCGGCCGCGCAGCCCCCGCCCGCATAC